>JADZCL010000170.1 GCA_020851615.1 Rubrivivax sp. | reverse complement strand
TTGGGCGCGGCCACGCGCTCCATCAACACCGCAACCTGGATCCCCGGTCGCGACGATGGGTTCGTCGGCGCTGCGCTCATGGCCCAGTCTATCCTCTCCATAATCCGCCGCCGCGCCGTGGGCAATCCTGCCCGTGCGGTCCTGACGGCGGCGCGTGCTGTCCGTTCATGAAGACACTGATCTGCAACTGCAACCACACGATGCCGCTGGACGGCGCGGCGCTCGCACGGGCGCTGCAGCAGACGCCGGGTGCCAGCAGCGATGGCGTGGCGACCGTGCACAGTGCGCTGTGCCGGCGCGAGGCGGCGGCGTTCCAGCGCGCGGCGCGGGCCTGCACCGATGGCGAGCTGCTCGTGGCCTGCACGCAGGAGCAGCGCCTCTTCGTCGAGTTGAACGAGGCGACCGAAGGCGCGCCCGGCAGCGCAGAGCGCCCGCTGCGCTTCGTCAACATCCGCGAGACGGCGGGCTGGTCGCGCGACGCGAAGGCTGCCGGGCCCAAGATCGCGGCACTGATCGCGCTGGCTCAGCTGCCGCCGGCGGAGCCGGTGCCGACGGTCGGCTTCCGCTGTGCAGGCCGCTGTCTCGTCATCGGCCGTGCAGAGGCTGCCGAGCAGGCGGCACGGATGCTGGCTGACCGGTTGGATGTGAGCGTGCTCGTCGAAGGTGGCGGCAGCCTGCCGCAGCGGCGCGAACACGCCCTGCACGTGGGTCGCCTGCTGCGTGTGCAAGGCTGGCTCGGTGCCTTCGAGGTCCAGTGGCAGAGCGACAACCCGATCGACCTCGACCTGTGCACGCGCTGCAATGCCTGCATCGCCGCCTGCCCCGAGGGCGCCATCGATTTCAGCTACCAGATCGATCTCTCGCTGTGCCGCAGCCACCGCGAGTGCGTGCGCGTGTGCGAGGCTGCCGGCGCGATCGACTTCCAGCGTGCGCCCCTCGTGCAGAAGGAGGACTTCGACCTCGTCCTGGACCTGCGTCCGCAGCCGGCCTTCACGATGCACCAGCCGCCGCAGGGCTACTTCCACGTCGGTGGCGACGAGCGCGCCCTGGCGCGTGCGGTGCTCGAGCTGCGCGAGCTCGTTGGCGAGTTCGACAAGCCGCGCTTCCTGCGCTATCGGCAATCGGTGTGTGCGCACAGCCGCAACGAACTCATCGGCTGTGACGCCTGCATCGAGGTCTGCTCGGCACGCGCGATCCGCAGCGATGCTTCGCGCAAGGGCCGCCCGGCTGGCCAGGGCGGCGGCGTGTTCGTCGAGCCGCACCTGTGCGTGGGCTGCGGCGCCTGCACCACGGTGTGCCCGACCGGCGCGCTGACCTATGCCTGCCCCGATCCGCAGGCGCAGGGCCAGCGCATCCACACCCTGCTCTCCACCTTTGCCCGTGCCGGGGGTCGCGACGCGGCATTGCTGATCCACAGCGAGGCCGCGGGTCGGCAGATGCTCGAAGACCTGGGTCGCGCCGCGCGTCTGGACCCCGAGCTGAACGGCGTGCCCGCGCGCGTGCTCCCGCTGTCCGCCTGGCACACGGCCAGTATCGGGCTGGAGCTGTGGCTCACTGCAATCGCGCAAGGTGCGCGCCAGGTCTGGGTGCTGGCGACCACCGAAGAGGCTCCCGAGTACCGCGACGCCCTGCGCGAGCAGATGGCGGTGGCGCAGGCCTTGCTCACCGGCCTGGGCTATGGCGGCCAGCACCTGCGCCTGCTCGAGGTGCGTGATGCGCGGGATCTGGCTGCCCTGGACCAGGCGCTTGCAGCACCGGCGGCTGCTGGCGTTGCGGTGCCGGCCACCTTCCGCGCCCTGGCCGACAAGCGCAGCACGCTGGAGCTGGCGCTGGATCACCTGCTCACCCATGCCCGCGAGCGCCCGGACGTCGTGCCCCTGCCCGTCGGTGCGCCGCTGGGCCGCGTCGCCATCGACGCCCGGCGCTGCACGCTGTGCCTGGCCTGCGTGGGCGCCTGCCCGGCGGCGGCGCTGGCCGACAACCCCGAGCAACTGCAGTTGCGCTTCGTCGAGAAGAACTGCGTGCAGTGCGGGCTGTGCGAGCGCACCTGCCCCGAGGACGCGATCACGCTGGAGCCGCGCCTCCTGCTGGCTGACGAGGGCAAGGCGCGCCGCCAGATGCGTGTGCTGGCGCAGATGCAGCCCTATTGCTGCGTGCGCTGCGGCAAACCCTTCGGCACCCTGCGCGCCATCGAGAACATGATCGCCAAGCTGGCCGCGCACAGCGCCTTCCAGGGCGCGGCGGCCGAGCGCTTGAAGATGTGCAGCGACTGTCGTGTGATCGACATGCACAGCAACGCCAACGAACGACGCATCACCGGGCCCTAGGCATCCACACGCATGAGCACCGATCTGCCGCACAGCGCACCGGCCTTGCCCGCCACGGTCGACGACGACGAGCTGGCGCGCGCCGAGCTCTATGGCTTGCTGGCGCGCCTATGGCATACGCCACCCGATGCGGCGCTGCTGGGGCAGTTGGGCGGCGCCGCCGCCCCGGCCGCCGAGCCCGGTGCGCAACTCGTCGATGCCTGGCAGGCCCTCGTGCAGGTGCTGCGCAATACCACGGTCGAGGCGGCCGCCGCCGAGTACGCCGCGCTGTTTGTCGCCATCGGCAAGCCCGAGATCTTCGCCAACGGCTCGTACTACCTGAGCGGCTATCTCAACGAGAAGCCACTGGCCCGCCTGCGCGCCGATCTCGCGCCGCTGGGGCTCACGCGTGCGGTCGGCGCGTTGGAGACCGAGGACCACGTCGCCTATGTCTTCGAGGTGATGCGCTACCTCATCGCCGGCGACGACCCCGCGGTGTGCAGCCTCGCGCAGCAGGAGCGCTTCTTCCGCGCGCATGTGCAGACCTGGGTCCATGCGCTGTGCGATGCTGTCGTGGCACATCCGCGGGCGGACATCTGGCGCGCGGTTAGCGAATTGACGCGGGCCTTCGTGCAGATCGAGACGCAGGCCTTCGACATGCTGGAGAGCTGACGGGGCATGACCATGGCGATTGCACGCGAGGACATCACGGGACTCGTGCTGGCGGGCGGCCGCGGCAGCCGCATGGGCGGGGTCGACAAGGGCCTGCAAGCCCACCGCGGCGTGCCGCTGGCGCTGCACGCGCTGCTGCGACTGAGCCCGCAGGTCGGCCACGTGATGATCAACGCCAACCGCAACCTGGACGCCTACGAGGCGATGGGTGTGCCGGTGTGGCCCGATCCGCTGGCCGACTACCCCGGCCCGCTGGCCGGCCTGCTGGCCGGACTCGAGCAATGCCAGACGCGCTGGCTCGTCAGCGTGCCCTGCGACAGCCCCGATTTCCCGGCCGACCTCGTCCCGTGCCTGGCCGATGCGCTGGTCCGCGAGGACGCCGAGGTTGCGCTGGCCGCCACGCGTGCGGCCGACGGCACGCTGAAGGCGCAGCCGGTCTTCTGCCTGCTGGATGCCGCACTGCTCGAGAGCCTGATCGCCTACCTGCAGGCCGGTGAACGCAAGATCGACCGCTGGACCGCGCGCCACCGCTGCGTGCTGGTGCCGTTCGAGGACGAGGCGGCCTTCTTCAACGCCAACACCCTGGACGAACTGCGCACGCTCGAGCGCCGGGGCTGAAGGGGCTCGGTCGGGCGGCGGCTAGTGCGCAGCGGTGTCGCTGCCGTAGCTGTCACGCCACCATTGCGCGACCTGCGCGCGTTCGGCGGACGTGAGATGCAGGCCGAGCTTGCTGCGCCGCCACAACACGTCGTCGGCGCTGCGGGCCCATTCGGCGTCGTGCAGGTGGCGCAGTTCGGCTTCGTACAGGTTGGGGGCGACTTCCTCGCCCAGGGGCTGGTCGAGCAGCAACGCCACACGTGCGCCGTAGCTGCGCACCCAGCGCCGGCGCAGCGGCGCGGGCAGCTCGGGGTGCTGGCTGGCAAGCGCGGCGTCGAAGTGTTCGATGTCCTCGTCTGGGCGCGTCAGGCGTGGCAGGAGGTTGCGCAGGTCGCCGCCGGGCAGGAAGGCGGTCTCGCTCCAGCGGCTGCTGCCCCACCCCATGCGGGTGCCGATGCGGTCGGCGGCCTCCTCGGCCAGCACGCGGAAGGTCGTGATCTTGCCGCCCCAGACGTTGAGCAGCGGCGCCCCCCCTTCGGTGTTGAGCGCCAGCCGGTAGTCGCGCGTCACCGCGGCCGGGTTGCCGGCCTCGTCTTCGAGCAGGGGCCGCACGCCCGCGTAGCGCCAGACGACGTCTGCTGGCGTGACCGCGCGCCTGAAGCAGCGGCTGGCCTGCTGGCACAGGTACAGCACTTCCTCGTCGGTGGCGTGCACGCGGTCCAGGCCGTCGTGATGCTCGACGTCGGTGGTGCCGATGAGCGTGAAGCGCTGCTGGTAGGGAATCGCGAAGATGATGCGGCGGTCGGGGTTCTGGAAGATGTAGGCGTGCTCGTGCTCGAACAGCCGCGGCACGACGATGTGGCTGCCGCGCACCAGGCGCAGTGAACGACGGTGCGGGATATGCACGCGCTCATCGAGGAAGTGTGCGGCCCAGGGGCCGGTGGCGTTGACGAGCACACGGGCACGCACGGTCTGCGCCGGGCCGCCGGCCGGGGCGAGGGTGGCCGTCCAGCCGTCGGCATCGCGCGTGGCACTGGTGCAGGCGCAGCGCGTCCGCACGCTCGCGCCATGGGCGACGGCATCCACCGCACAGAGCACGACCAGGCGGGCGTCGTCGACGAAGCCGTCGCTGTAGACGAAGCCGCGCGTG
Organism: Rubrivivax sp.; assembly: GCA_020851615.1. GTDB lineage: Bacteria > Pseudomonadota > Gammaproteobacteria > Burkholderiales > Burkholderiaceae_C > Rubrivivax. The sequence continues at coordinate 17,403 of JADZCL010000170.1, read as the reverse complement.
AAGCGTGGCTGCAGCGCCGCGCCGGCCTCGTGGCGGTGCAGGGCCACGGTGCGCGAGTCGGGCAGCCATTCGCGACGCGCGAGGTGGTCGTAGAGGAACAGCCCGGCGCGGATCATCCAGGCCGGACGCATCGAGGGGTCGTGCGGCATCACGAAGCGCAGCGGCCCCATGATGTGCGGGGCGCTGCGCAGCAGCCGCTCGCGCTCGGCGAGTGCCTTGCGCACGAGCGTGAACTCGTAGTATTCGAGGTAGCGCAGGCCGCCGTGGATCAGCTTGGTGCTGGATGACGACGTGTGCTGGGCAAGGTCGTGCTGTTCAACGAGCAGCACCGAGCGCCCGCGGCCGGCCAGCTCGCGCGCGATGCCCGCGCCGTTGATGCCACCCCCCACGATCAACACGTCGACGGTCGAGGGATCGGTGGGCGGGTGGGCGTCGGCCAAGCGGACTCCGGGTGCGTCGGGCGGGCATGGTGATTCTGGACGAAGTCTGCGCGCGAGCGCGGGCTTCTGGCACCATCGGCCGCGACAAGGGCTTGGCGCGGAGGGCTGCAGCATCGTGAAGCACAAACCGAACGCCCGTGCAGCGGCGCTGAGCCGGCAGCGCTTTCGTGTGCCGGCCGCACCGGCGGGGTCCGCACCGGGCACGCTGCATCCGGCGCAAGCGAAGGAGGGCGGCACCGCGGCACCGGCACAGCTCGCGCTGATCCGCTACGGGGGCGGCGCGGGCATCAGCGAGACGGCGCCGGCCAGCGTGCACGAGTGCGCTGCCCCGGGTGCGGACGATGGCCGCGTGCAGTGGCTGCATCTGCAAGGCGCGCCCACCGCAGAGCAGCTGGCCCGGCTCGGACAGGTGTTCGGCCTGCATCCGCTGGCCCTGGAGGCCGTCGCCAGCCGCCAGCGGCGGCCCAAGTTCGAGTCCTTCGTGAAGCAGCAGTTCGTGCTGCTCGGGCTGGTCGGGCGCGACGAGGCGGGCGGCGTGAGTGTCGACCAGGTCAGCCTCTTCCTCACCGCGGGCTGCGTCATCAGCATCAACGAAGGCCCGCAGGACCTCTTCGAGCCGGTGCGCCGGCGCATCCACAGTGCCGGCAAATTCACCGAACGCGGCGCCGACTACCTGCTCTATGCGCTCATCGACGTCGTCATCGACAGCGGCTTTCCGCTGCTCGAGCAACTCGGTGACGAGCTCGAGGCGCTCGAGGACGAGATCCTGGCCGACCCCAGCCAGCAGGCGCGCAATCGGCTGCACTACGTCAAGCGGGAGCTGATGGTCATGCGCCGTGCGTGGTGGCCGCAGCGGGAGGTCATCGCCAACCTGATGCGCCAGGGCGAGGGCTTCCTGGCCCCCGGCACGCTGCCCTACCTGCGCGACTGCCACGAGCATTGCGTGGTGGTGATCGATTTCGTCGAGACCTACCGCGAAGTGGCGGCCAGTCTGCTCGACACCTACCTGTCGGCGATCAGCCAGCGCATGAACGACATCATGAAGGCGCTGACCATCATTGCCACCATCTTCCTGCCGCTGACCTTCATCACCGGGCTGTACGGGATGAACTTCGACACCGCCAGCCCCTGGAACCTGCCCGAGCTGCACTGGCGCTATGGCTACTTCTACGCGCTGTCGGTGATGCTGGCGGTGACCCTGTGCATGGTCTTCTACTTCCGCCGCAAGCGCTGGCTGTAGCGGCCTGCCCGCCTCAGGCCGGGTGCGCCAGGTTGCGCAGCACGGTCGGGCCGGCGCGGCGCTCGATCTCGTCCTGCAGGGTCCGGAACAGGCCCAGCGGGCTCAGCATTTCAAGCGTCACGAACATGGGGCCCACCGCCAGGGCAGCCAGGTCGTCCAGGAAGGCCGGCTTGCGACCTTCGTAGTAGTGGCCTATGAGCTGCACGCTCCAGCCGAGCACGAACAAGCCCAAGCCCCAGGCCAGCCACGGCCCCACGCCACCGCCGGGCAGGCCATGTGCGATCAGCACCAGCAGCGCGATGCCGCCACTCACCGCCAGGCCCAGCAGCAACGCGCCCCGCGTCAGGTACCACAGCGCCAGCGGCAGCAGCGCAACCCAGGCCGGCGACAGCGTCAGGCCGCCGACGACGAACATCGGACGCGACAGCAGCACGGCCAGCGCCAGCAGGACCATCGGCACGCCGACGAAGTGGGTCAGGATGTTGCGCCGGTCACGGTGGCTGGTGGCGTACTGCACCAGCAGATCGAGGGCGGGACGAAAGGGACTGGCCATTGCGACACGGCTCCGGGGTCAGGGCGTGCTCCCATCCTAGCGCGGATACCCACGCCCGGCGGGCAGTCCCCATGCAAGCCGCGGGGCGGGTGGAATAATGCCGCCAATCCGCTGCCGGGCGCCCGGGCCCCCCACCATCCAGACCTGCACGCATGACGATCAAGAGCGACCGATGGATCCGCCGCATGGCCCAGCAGCACCGGATGATCGAACCCTTCGAACCCGGGCAGGTGCGCCAGGCCCCCGATGGGCGGCGCATCGTCAGCTACGGCACCAGCAGCTACGGATACGACATCCGCTGCGCCAGTGAATTCAAGGTCTTCACCAACATCCACAGCACGGTCGTGGATCCGAAGAACTTCGACGAGAAGAGCTTCGTCGACATCCAGGCCGACGTGTGCATCATCCCGCCCAACAGCTTTGCGCTGGCGCGCACGGTCGAGTATTTCCGCATTCCGCGCAACGTGCTGACGATCTGCCTGGGCAAGAGCACCTACGCGCGCTGCGGCATCATCGTCAACGTGACCCCCTTCGAGCCCGAGTGGGAAGGCTATGTGACGCTCGAGTTCAGCAACACCACGCCGCTGCCGGCCAAGATCTACGCGGGCGAGGGCTGCGCGCAGGTGCTCTTCTTCGAGAGCGACGAAGTCTGCGAGACGAGCTACAAGGATCGCGGCGGCAAGTACCAGGGCCAGCGCGGCGTCACGCTGCCCAAGACCTGAGTGCGGGCCGGCGCCTAGGCTCGGTTCGAACACCTTCGCCAGGGGAGCCGCGGCATGAAGTGGGAAGGGCAGGAGCAGAGCACCAACGTCGAGGACCGTCGCAGCGGGGGCGGACGGCTGCCGCGCCTGGGCGGACGCGGACTCGGGCTGGGCTCGATCGTGATCGCGGTGGTCGTGGGCTGGATCTTTGGCATCAACCCGCTCACGGTCCTGGGTCTGCTCGGTGGCATGGGCGGGCAAGCCGAGGTGACGCAGCAGGCGCCTGCGCAACGTCCGCCGGCCGATGATCGCGCGGCGGCCTTCGTCTCCACCGTCCTGCGCGACACGGAGCAGGTCTGGGGTCGCCAGTTCCAGGGCCTGGGACAGACCTACCAGGAGCCGCGCCTGGTGCTCTACCGCGGCGCCATCTCCTCGGCCTGCGGCATGGGGCAGGCGGCGATGGGCCCGTTCTACTGCCCCGGCGACCGCAAGGTCTACCTGGACCTGGAGTTCTTCGACACGCTGCAGCGCCAACTCGGCGCGCCGGGTGAATTCGCGCAGGCCTACGTGATTGCACACGAAGTCGGGCACCACGTGCAGAACCAGCTGGGCATCACCGACAAGGTTGACGCGCTGCGCGGGCGCGTCTCGACCACGCAGATGAATGCGATCTCGGTGCGCGTCGAACTGCAGGCCGATTGCCTGGCGGGCCTGTGGGCGCATGACAGCCAGGCCGGCCGCGGCTGGCTCGAGCGCGGCGACATCGAGTCCGCCGTCAACGCCGCCGCGCGCATCGGTGATGACACCCTGCAGCGTGAAGCCGGCGCGCGCGTGCGGCCGGAGAGCTTCACCCACGGCAGCAGTGCGCAGCGCGTGCGCTGGTTCCAGCGCGGCCTCGAGCAAGGGCGCATCGCCGCCTGCGACACCCTGCAGGCGCGCGATCTCTGACTCCGGCCGGCTGCCGCTGAGCGCTGCCAGCGCCTGGCTTCAGGGCGCCAGCCGCTCGCGCATCCAGTGGCCGGCCTCGTCGCGGCGGTAGCGCAGCCGGTCGTGCAGGCGACTCTTGCGGCCTTGCCAGAACTCCCAGCCGTCGGGCACCAGGCGAAAGCCGCCCCAGTGCGGCGGGCGCGGCGGCGCGAGCATGAACTGGGCTGCGTAGCGTGCCGCATTGGCCACGAGCACGGCGCGCGATTCGATCACTTCGCTCTGCGGCGAGGCCCAGGCGCCGATGCGTGAATCGAGCGGGCGGCTGGCGAAGTAGGCGTCGGACTCGGCCGTGCTCGTCCGCTCCACCCGACCCTCGATGCGCACGACGCGCTCGAGCTCGACCCAGTGGAACTGCAACGCGGCCAACGCACAGTGCGCGAGCTCGCGCCCCTTGCGACTGTCGTAGTTCGTGTACCAGACGAGTCCGCGCGCATCCACCCCCTTGACCAGCACCACCCGTGTCGAGGGGCGGCCCTCGGGCCCGACGGTGGCCACCGTCATCGCGGTCGGTTCGGGCAGTTTGGAGTCGAGTGCCTGCTTCATCCACAGCTCGAACTGCTGCAGCGGATCGGCGTGCGAGGCCTTCTCGTCGAGCGCGTCGCGCTCGTAGCTTTTGCGCAGGGCGGCGAGGTCCATCCGCAAAGTATAGGAAGACGCGGACAGGTCCGACCCTTACGTGGAAGGCCGTAGGTGAACGTCCCACCTTGTACGCCTTGCGGCGGCGCGACATCCTCGCGCCCCGGACCCCCGAGCGAGGGGGTGCATTTGCACGCAGCCCAGTTCCATTGATACGCACTTCCCAGGATCGAGCCATGAGGCAGCGCCCTACGATCGTGGTGCTGGCTGCGGGCCAGGGCAGCCGCTTTGGCGGGCCCGTGCACAAACTGTTGCAACCATTGGGCGAGGCGACGGTGCTGGACACGACGCTGCAGCACGTGCTCGCTTCGGGCTGTCCCTTCGTTGTCGTCACCACGGCGCGCCTGATGCCTTCGGTGCTGCGGCAGGTGGCGCTGCGTGACCTGCTCGTGCTCACCGACGAGGAGGCCGCGCGAGGCATCGGGCACAGCATTGCCTGTGGAGTGGCCGAGCGCCCCGACGCCAGTGGCTGGCTGGTTCTGCCCGGCGACATGCCCAGGGTCTCGACCGCCAGCATCCAGGCCGTGGCCGACGCCCTGAGCGAGCAGCCGGTCGCGTTCCCGCAGTACCGTGGGCGGCGTGGCCACCCGGTTGGCTTCGGCTCGGAGCTCTTCCCCGACCTGATCGCGCTCACCGGCGACGAGGGCGCGCGGCGCATCATTGCGCGCTACCCGGCGCATGCGATCGAGGTCGACGACGCCGGCGTGCTGGTCGACATCGACACCGAGGCCGACCTCGCGCGCGTGCGCGACGGCTCGCTGCAGGCCTCATCGGATCCGGCCTGAGCGCTGCCCAGCCGGTCCGTGCCGGGGCCGCCGTTCAGCGGCCGGCGTTGGGTTTCAGGCCGCCGCAGTCCGCACCCAGCCAGCGGCCCTGCTGCTGCATCTCGGTACGCATGGGCTTGCCGTCCTTGCCTGCGGCCTGCGACGTCATGCGGCTGGTGAATGCCTTGTCGCCCTGCTGCGTGAACTCGCCCTCGCCGCTGCTCTTGGGATTGCTGCAGCTGAACGCAAAGCGGATCGAGGCACCGCTGCGCTGGTGACGCTCGAAGCGGCAGTTGCCGCTCTGATCCAGCGGCAGTTCGTCCCGCTCGACCTGCTCCTTGGTGAAGCACATGCGCATCGCCTGCATGCCCTTCGCGGGGTCGATGCCAATGCCCTGGCGGGCCATCATGTCCTGCATCATCTTGCGCTGCTCGGGAGGCATGGCGGCCAGCTCCTTCTGCATCCGTGCCATGTTCTCCTGCATGCGGCTGTCTTCGGACTTCATGGTCGACTGGAGCTCCCACAGGCCGGGGGCCAAGCGCTGGGCAAGGGCCGACGAGGGCAGCAGTGCGGCGGCAGTCAGCAGCGCCAGGGCAATCGGGTGAAGGGGCTTGCGCATGGGGGACTCCATCTCACCAGGGGGGCCGTTATCGCTCAGGCCCGGCGTTCGATCAACTCGATCTTGTAGCCGTCTGGGTCGGTGATGAAGGCGATCATCGTCGTACCACCCTGGACCGGGCCGGGCTCGCGCGTGATCGCGCCTCCCAGCGCGGCGGCCCGTTCGCGCACGGCGGCACAGGTGGCGGCCACGTCGGGGACACCGATCGCCAGGTGGCCGAAGGCGCTGCCTTGGTCGTAGCGTTCGACGCCGTAGTTGTAGGTCAGCTCGATTTCGGCGTGCTCCGGGTTGCTGCCGTAGCCGACGAAGGCCAGGTCGTAGCGCTGCTCAGGCCGCTTGGTCGTGCGCAGCAGTTGCATGCCCAGCACCTGTGTGTAGAAGTCGATTGCGCGCTGCAGGTCGCCCACGCGCAGCATGGTGTGCAGAAGGTGCATCAAGGTCTCCGGGAAGTCACGAGGGTTGCATCTGGTGTGCGCGCGGCCTTGACCGCGTCGCCAAGCGCGATCACGGCCAGTGCGTAGTAGCTGGAGCGGTTGTAGCGCGTGAGCGCATAGAAGTTCTGCGTGCCGGCAACATAGCTGGGTGCGGCCTCGCCGTTGAACACCTGCACGAGGGCCAGGGGCCCGCCGTGGTTCGCCACTTGCGGATCCAGTTGCGCGCCCAGTTCGCGCATCTGCGCGGTGCTGAAGCTGGGCAGGATGTCGGGCGCGAGCAGGGTCGCGCGGGCGTCAGCGTCGGCGGGCGGCTGCACCCCAAAGTGCGTCGCCTCGGCGCGCTGCCAGCCATGCTGCTGCAGGAAGTGTGCGACGCTGCCGATGGCGTCGGCCACGCTGGCGCGCAGGTCGATATGGCCGTCGCCGTCGAAGTCGACCGCGTGGCGGTTGATGCTGCCGGGCATGAACTGCGGCCAGCCGATGGCGCCGGCAAACGAGCCGCGCAGGCTGTCTGCGCGCACGCCTTCGCGCCGGGCCAGGATGAGCAGTTCCTCGAGTTCCTCGCGGAAGAACTGGCTGCGGTCACTGCGCCCGCGCGGGAAGTCGAAGGCCAGCGTGGCCAGCGCGTCGACGCTGCGGAAGTCACCCGTCATGCGCCCGTAGAAGCTCTCGACGCCGATGATCCCGACCACGATTTCCGCGGGCACGCCGTACTCGCCCTCGGCGCGCCGCAACAGCTCGGCGTGGGTCTGCCAGAACGCCACTCCGGCGCCGATGCGCCGGGGCTCGACGAAGCGGTCATGGTAGGCGGCCCAGTTCTTGGTGACTCCGGCAGGCGCAGGCATCACAAGCTGCGCCACGCGGGGCAATTGCCGGGCTCCGCCAAGCTGGTCGATCACCCAGCCGTGCTCCCATCCCTGCCGGGTGGCCACATCGTGGGCAAAGATGACCAGCTCGGCACGGCCCAGGTACGGCAGAGCAGCCCGAGTTTGTGCCGTGACGCCGGGTGCGCGCCGCTTGGCTTCTGGGCCCGCGGCAGCGGCCGGCTCAGGCAGGCCGGAGGCGGCCCAGCACACGGCAATCAGCACGGAGATGAGCGCAGGCCGCACGAGCATGGGGTGATTATGGAAGCGCCGTGGTTGGGTGCTGCAGAGCCGGCACGGACGCGCGACCCGAAGCCTGCCGGGCGCTGCGCTTGAATTCGCGCCACCAGCGCCGCAGGGACGGGACGCCGCTGGCGCGGCCGTAGCGGGCTAGGTCGAGCGCTTCGAGATGCTCGGCCAGGGCCTGGCCGCGTTCGCCGAGGGCATGCCGCACTGCCTGCGCCCGGGTGCGCGGCGGGTCGTGCGGGGCCACCGTCACGCCCAGGTGCAGCAACGCCTGCGCCACCCGGCGCTGCAGCCGCTGCCATGGATCCTGCCGATGGCGGTCCCACAGCGCCCACCCCGCGGCGGCGAGGCTGGCGGTGCACAGCAGCCCGATCAGCACGTAGATCAGGTCCAGCGTCTCGGGAGTGCGCACGCCGAGCTGGCGCAACAGATCGAGCTGCGTGCCGCGTGAGTAGTTCAGCACCCACTGGTTCCAGCGGTTGTTGGCCGCCTCCCAGATGCGCCGCATGTCCTCGGCGAGTGCCGGGTCGACCGTGTTCAGCGCCTGCGCCATCAGCCCCCGCGGGGGCCGCAAGTTGCGGCTGACGCGGATGCGCTCGGGCGCGACCGCGGCGGTGGGGTCCGCGCGCAGCCAGCCACGCCCGGCCTGCCAGTATTCGGCCCAGGCATGCGCATGGCTCTGGCGCACGATGTAGTAGCCGTCCACCGGCACGGGATCGGTGCCCTGGTAACCGGTCACGATGCGCGCGGGCACGCCCATGGCGCGCATCATCACGACGAAGGCGGCCGCGAAGTGCTCGCAGAAGCCCAGTCGCCGCTCGAACCAGAACTCGTCGATCGCGTCGCGCCCGTAGCTGCCGGGTTCGAGCGTGTAGAAGAACTCGCCGCCGCGGATCTGGGCCAGCAGTTGCCCCACCAGCGCACCGGCGTCGGCGCCGGCGTTCTCCGGGCGTGTGCGCAGTGCGCGGGCAAAGGCCAGGCTGCGTGGGTTGTAGCCCGTTGGCAGCGCCAGCATCTCGTGCAGGCCCGGCACCTCGGCGCGCGGCCCATGGCGATATTCCGGGTAGGCGCGCGCCGACACGCGCATGCGCTCGGCGAGCGGGCGGTCGGTCTGCCATTGCGCATCGGCGCGCAGCATGGCCCGCATGCCGTCCGGGTTCGGCGCTGCGTCGGGAGTGTCGGGCGTCATCTCGAGCATGGGCAGCAGCGACAGGCGGCTGGGCTCGAGCGTCAACTCGTAGGGCACGCCGGCGCCGAAGACCTGCAGCTCGCTGCGCGGGCGGTCCGGCAGCGCAAAGCCCGAGACGCCGCGTGTCCATTCGCGGCCATCGAAGTGGGAGAGGACCGGGCCGCGGAAGTACAACTGGTCCGTCGCGGGCACCGGACCCGTGAAGCGCACGCGCATCGCGATGCTGTCGTCATTGGCGATCGAGGCCACGCCACCGAGCGCCATCGAGCCCGACAGGCCGGTGCGACCGCCGGCATCCTGCGGCACGCCCCACAGCGGCGCCACGCGTGGGAAGAGCGCGAACAGCAGCACCATCAGCGGCAGCCCGAGCAGCGCGGCGCGTGCGGCCAGGGCGGCGGCGTGCGCCAGCGGCGGCCGACCCACCGGCATGTGCGCCAGCACCAGGGCCGCCAGCAGGCCCCACACCGAGACCAGCATGGACAGCGCCACCAGCAGGGACTGCGAGTACAGGAAGTTGGTGAGGACGAGGAAGAAGCCGAGGAAGAACATCACCAGCGCGTCGCGGCGTGCGCGCAGCTCCAGCGTCTTCAGCGCCATCAGCACGACCAGGAGCGTGACGCCGGCCTCGCGCCCGAACAGCGTGCGTTCGCTCCAGTACGTCAGCCCCACGGCGACGGCCAGCACCAGGCCCACCACAGTGCGCCGCGGCAAGGCGGCCCCCTGTATCGCGAGGTGCCCGCGCCACAGCAGCACGCCCAGTGCCATCGCGCTGCACCAGGCAGGCAGATGCGCAGCGTGCGGCAGCATCGTCCAGCCGATGATCGCGAGCTGGAAAAGCGTGTCGCGTGCCTCGCGCGGCAGGCGATGCCAGAACCCCCAGCGCATCGGGCTCAGTGCCATAGCGCCAGGGCCTGCAGGGCGGCGCGCCGCTGTGCCTCGCCGCGACCACTGGGCAGGTCGACGCCGGGCAGCGTGAGGCGAAAGGCATGGCCTTGACGGTCGGCTTCGACGACCCACGCGGCCAGGCGCGCCAGGCGCGGTTCCGCCCCACCGATGCGGGTGGCCTGCCAGTCCAGCGTGAGTTCGCGTGCGGCCTGCCCGGCGGTGTCGCGACTGACGAGCTCGCCGCTGCGGGCCACCTTCTTCCACAGCACCTGGCGCAGGCCGTCTCCGCGGCGCCAGGCACGCACGCCATCGAACTCGCCGCCTGCCGCCCGGCTCAGGTGGGCGTGCTGCTCGTCGGCGCGCGCCTGGGCCTGTGGCAGCGCAGGGGTGGGCGTCTCGGGCCGCGGCCAGGCCAGCACCTGCGCCGTCGGACGCCAGACTGACCAGGCACGAAAGAGCCCGAAGGGGAACAAGGAGTCGATCACCAGCAGGGGCACAGGATGCTGTCCGCGCCGCGGCGGCACGAGCGTCATGTGTGCCGTGGCCTGGCCTTGTGCGGGCACGTCGGTCCAGACGATGTTGCTGCCATGGGTTGCGCCGTCCTCCAGACGCAGCCCGACGCCGTGGCGGGCCGGTCCGCGGCTGACCAGCACGATCTCCAGTGGGGCCGCATCACCGACGAAGACAGCTGTCGTCGGGCGCAGGTGCAGCGTCAGGCCGCGCAGCGTGCCATGTGTGAGGTGCATGGAGACCAGCCCCGCACCGGCGAGCAGGAAGGTCAGTGCATAGCCGAGGTTGAGCTGGTAGTTGATGGACGCCAGCAGCATCAGCAGCAGCGTGAGCGCAAAGACCAGGCCGGCGCGCGTGGGCAGGATGTAGACGTTGCGCTGGGTCAGCGTCAAGCTGTCGCAGGCCGGCACGCGGGCCAGCCACCAGCGGCGCAGACGTTGGCGCAGACCCGTGGTCGCCATGGGTACACCCGCTGCCGGTCAGGGGATGGGCACGGCCTCGACCATCGCCCGCACCTGCTCGATCGGTCCGCGGCCCGACGCGGGCAGCGGCACCAGGCGGTGCGCGATCGCCTGCGCGAGGATGCCCTGCACATCGTCGGGGCTGGCGTAGTCGCGCCCTGCCATCAGCGCGCGCGCCTTGGCCACGCGCAGCACGGCGATGCCCGCGCGCGGACTGAGCCCGTCGATGAACCACTGGCCCGAGCGCGTCGCGGCGAGCAGGGCCTGCACGTAGTCCAGCAGCGGCTCTGAAGCATGGACCTGCAGCACCTGTTGCTGTACCGCCTGCAACACGTCGGGCGGCATGACCGGCTGCAGCCGCGCGCTGGCCTGGCGGCGATCCTCGCCGGCCAGCAGGGCGCGCTCGGCCGCGCGGTCGGGGTAGCCCAGCGTGATGCGCAGCAGGAAGCGGTCCAGTTGCGACTCCGGCAGCGGATAGGTGCCGAGCTGGTCGCTCGGGTTCTGCGTGGCGATGACGAAGAAGGGCTCGGGCAGCGTGCGCGTCTCATTGTCGACGCTCACCTGGTGTTCCTCCATCGCCTCCAGCAGCGCACTCTGCGTCTTGGGGCCGGCGCGGTTGATCTCGTCGGCCAGCAGAACCTGGGTGAAGAGCGGGCCGGGGTGGAAGACGAAGCGATCGCTCGCGCGCTCGAACACGCTCACGCCGACGAGGTCGCTGGGCATCAGGTCGGCGGTGAACTGCACGCGCGAGAAGCGCAGGCCCAGCGAGATCGCCAGGGCATGCGCAAGCGTCGTCTTGCCCACGCCGGGAACGTCCTCGATCAGCAGGTGCCCGCCGGCGAGCAGGCAGGCCACGCAGTCCTCGATCTGCGGCCGCTTGCCCACGATGATCGTGCTAATCTGGTCCACCAGTTGCGTGAGCTGGTGCATGGTGTCGCTTGGCATCGGCGCCCACCATAGCGGAAAAGCCGTCACCCCGATCGAGCGATGAGCACTCTCTTCTACAGCCACTCCGACTGCCGACTGCACGACATGGGGGCCGGGCACCCGGAGTGTCCGCAGCGGCTGGATGCCATCTCAGACCACTTGCTGGCGACCGGGCTGGACGTGGCGCTGCTGCATCGCGATGCACCGCTGGCCACGCTGGCGCAGATCGAGCGCGCGCACAGCGTGGGCTACGTGCTGCAGTTGCAGGATCAGCTCGAGCAGGTGCGCGCCAGCGGCGAGCCCAGGGCGTTGGACCCTGACACCGTGGCCAGCCCGGGCACCTGGCAGGCGGCGCTGCGTGCCGCCGGTGCGGCGGTGGCCGCCACCGACGAAGTCCTCGCGGGCACGGCGCGCAACGCCTTCTGCGCGGTGCGCCCGCCGGGCCACCACGCCACGCGCGACGCGGCGATGGGGTTCTGCTTCTTCAACAACGTCGCCGTGGCGGCCCGCCATGCGCTGGATGCGCACGGGCTGCAGCGTGTGGCGATCATCGACTTCGACGTCCACCATGGCAACGGGACCGAGGACATCGTCGCGGGGGACGAGCGCATCCTCATGTGCAGCTTCTTCCAGCACCCGCTCTACCCTTATAGCGGGGCCGTGCCCAAGGGCACCAACATGGTCAACCTGCCGGTGGCGCCGTACACGCGCGGGCCCGAGCTGCGCGAGGCGATCGATCTCATGTGGTGGCCGCGGCTGGAGGAGTTCCGGCCGCAGATGCTGTTCATCTCCGCGGGCTTTGACGCCCACCGCGAGGACGACCTCGGCCAGCTCGGCCTGGTCGAGAACGACTACGAGTGGCTCACGCGTCGCCTGCTCGAAGTTGCCGATCGCCATGCGCAGGGGCGCGTGGTGTCGTGCCTGGAGGGCGGGTACGCGCTCAGTGCGCTGGCGCGCAGCGTGGCGGCCCACCTGCGCGTGCTGGCCGATGCCTGACCCGGGCGGCCGCGGTCCGGGGCGGTGGCGGGCACCATGATCCGGGCATTGACGGCCGACGAGCTCACTCGCCTGGCGGGCTCGCTGATGCAGCCCTCGGTCCTGGGTGAGGCTGCGGCGCTGCTGGGCTGCCTGTTGGCCGCCTGGGTACTGGTGCGCCTGTTGCGCGGCCAGGCGCCGCGGCCGGATTCGATCTGGTTCGGCGCACACATCGCCGACGGGGTGCTGTTCCCGGTGCTGGCGCTGATGCTGGCCCTGATTGCGCGCTCGGCATTGCGCGGGGTGCTGCCGCTGGCCCTGATGCACGTGGCCGTGGCCTTGCTCATCGCGCTGGTGGCGATCCGCGTCACGGTGCGTGTGCTGCGGCGTGCCTTCCCGGATTCGGCACCCATGCGAGCCGTCGAGCGCTGGGTGTCGTGGCTGGTCTGGATCGCCGGTGTGCTGTGGATCCTCGGTGCGCTGCCGATGCTGCTGGCCGAACTCGACGAGATCCAGTGGAAGGTCGGCGGCACGCGCATCTCGGTGCACAACCTCCTCGAAGGGTCGCTCACCGCGATCGTCGTGCTGGTGGTGGCGCTGTGGGTCTCCTCGGCGCTCGAGGCCAGGCTGCTTGCCGCGGCGGGCGCCGACCTGTCGCTGCGCAAGATGGCGGCCAAGACACTGCGTGCGCTGCTGCTCATGCTGGGTCTTGTGTTTGCCCTCTCGGCCGCCGGCATCGACCTGACCGCGCTGAGTGTCCTGGGCGGCGCGCTGGGGGTCGGCATCGGCCTGGGGCTGCAGAAGCTGGCGGCCAACTACGTGAGCGGCTTCGTCATCCTGCTCGAACGCAGCGTGCGCATTGGCGACCTGGTGCAAGTGGACGACTTCGAAGGCCGCGTAACCGACATCGGCACCCGCTACACGCTGATCCGTGCGCTGAACGGGCGCGAGGCGATCGTGCCCAACGACACGCTGGTCACGCAGCGCGTCGTCAACAACACGCTGGCCGATCCCAAGGTGGCGCTGACGACCGTGGTGCAGGTGGCCTACGGGACCGACCTGGACACGCTGCTGCCGCAAGTCGTGCAAGCCGTGACCACGGTCCCGCGCGTGTTGGCCGACCCGGCACCGAGTGCGTCGCTCAGTGCCTTTGCGGCCGACGGCCTGGAGCTGACCATCGGCTTCTGGATCGGCGACCCGGACCAGGGGACGGGCAACGTCCGCTCCGACGTGAACCGGGCGCTCCTGCGCCTGCTTGATGGGGCCGGGGTCGAGATCCCGTTTCCGCAGCGCGTGCTGCGCCGGGCGAGCTGAGGCGCTTGTCGCTCAGGCCTTGCTCCGGGATAGCGAGATGCCGGGCGGCGAGCCGATCCTTGCCTGCCAGGCCCTGGGCCCGCTCTCGTGCACGTTGGCGCCGTTGCTGTCCACGGCCACCGTCACCGGCATGTCCTTGACCTCGAACTCGTAGATCGCCTCCATGCCCAGGTCGGCAAAGGCAAGCACGCGGGCGGCCTTGATCGCCTTGGCAACCAGGTAGGCTGCACCACCCACGGCCATCAGGTAGGCGCTCTTGTGTTTGCGGATGGACTCGATGGCCGCGGGGCCGCGCTCGGCCTTGCCCACCATCGCAATCAGGCCGGTCTGCTCCAGCATCATCTCGGTGAACTTGTCCATGCGCGTGGCAGTGGTCGGGCCGGCCGGGCCGACGGCCTCGTCACGCACGGGATCGACCGGGCCGACGTAGTAGATGACGCGGTTGGTGAAGTCCACCGGCAGCCGCTCGCCCTTGGCGAGCATGTCCTGGATGCGCTTGTGGGCGGCATCGCGCCCGGTCAGCAGGCGGCCGGACAGCAGCAGCGTCTGCCCGGGCTGCCAGCTGGCCACTTCGGCGGGGGTGAGCGTATCCAGGTTCACCAGCCGGCTCTTGTTGTAGTCGGGTGCCCAGTGCACGTCGGGCCACAGATCCAGGCTCGGTGGCTCGAGGTAGGCCGGCCCCGAGCCGTCGAGCACGAAGTGCGCGTGACGCGTCGCTGCGCAATTGGGGATCATCGCGATCGGCTTGCTCGCCGCATGCGTGGGGAAGGTCTTCACCTTCACGTCGAGCACGGTGGTGAGCCCGCCCAGACCCTGCGCGCCGATGCCCAGCGCGTTGACCTTCTCGTAGAGCTCGATGCGCAGTTCCTCCAGCTTGTCGGAGGGTCCGCGCTGCAGCAGCTCATACATGTCGATGTCGTCCATCAGCGACTGCTTGGCCAGCAATACGGCCTTCTCCGCGGTGCCCCCCACGCCGATGCCCAGCATGCCCGGCGGGCACCAGCCTGCGCCCATCGTGGGCACCGTCTTCAATACCCATTCGACGATGTCGTCGCTCGGGTTGAGCATCGCCACCTTGGACTTGTTCTCGCTGCCGCCGCCCTTGGCTGCCACCGTGACGTCGACCTGATTGCCCGGCACCAGCTCGACGTGTACCACGGCGGGCGTGTTGTCCTGCGTGTTGCGGCGCTCGAAGATCGGGTCGGCCAGCACACTGGCGCGCAGCAGGTTGCCGCTGTTCAGGTAGCCGCGGCGCACACCTTCGTCGACGACCGCCTGCAGCCCGGCGTCGAAGCCGTCCCCGAAGCGCACGCCCAGGCCGACCTTCAGGAAGACGTTGACGATCCCGGTGTCCTGGCAGATCGGGCGATGCCCTTCGGCGCACATCTTGGAGTTGGTGAGGATCTGCGCGATGGCATCCCGGGCGGCCGCGCTTTCCTCGCGCTCGTAGGCGCGGGCCAGGTGGGCGATGAAGTCGGCCGGGTGGTAGTAGCTGATGTACTGCAGCGCCGCGGCGATCGATTCGATCAGGTCGGCAGCGCGAAGAGTGGGCGTGTTCACGGGCAAGGGCTCCTGAGGGCGCTTGTGGCACCGGATGCGCCATGAGGGCGGCATCGGGGCGGCGGCACCCGGCCGTATCGGGCGTGGTGTCGAGGGTATTGTTTCGTGCGAAGATCGCCGCCGGGGGCTTGCGCGATCGGCGCTGATTCTAGGCGGCGAGTTCCGGCCGTGCGGCGATGCGCGCACCCGTCGGGCGAGCGCGCGTCCGGTGGCGACGTCAGGCGGTGGTAAGAGCTCGACCCTACCTTTGCGGCCGGTCGGAACGGACTCCGACCTCAAACCCAGGAGACACGCATGTCCAGCGCCGAAAGCCCGACCGAACACAAGATCTACCCGCCGCCAGCCGCAATGGTGGCTGCAGCCCACATCTCGGGGCAGGCGGCGTACGACGCCCTCGTCAAGGAGGCGCAGACCGACTACGAAGGCTACTGGGCCCGGCAGGCGCGCGAGTTGCTGAGCTGGAAGACACCGTTCACCAAGACGCTGGACCGCTCCAGCGCGCCGTTCTTCAAGTGGTTCGAGGACGGTACGCTCAACGTCTCCTACAACTGCCTGGATCGCCACGTCGAGCGCGGGCTGGGAGGCAAGACCGCGATCATCTTCGAGGCCGACGACGGCAAGGTGACCAAGGTGAGCTATGCCGACCTGCTGGCGCGGGTCTGCCGCTTTGCCAACCTGCTGAAGTCGCGCGGCGTCAAGAAGGGCGACCGCATCGTCATCTACCTGCCGATGAGCATCGAAGGCGTGGTTGCGATGCAGGCCTGCGCGCGGCTGGGGGTCACGCACTCGGTGGTGTTTGGCGGCTTCAGTGCGCAGAGCCTGCACGACCGCATCGCCGACGCCGGCGCGGTGATGGTCATCACCGCCGACGAGCAGGTACGCGGCGGCAAGCAGATCCCGCTCAAGCCCATCGTCGACGAAGCGTTGGCCATGGGTGACTGCGAGACCGTGCGCGACGTCATCGTCTATCGACGCACCGGGGGCAAGGTCGCCTGGAACGCGGCCCGCGACCATTGGCTGCACGACCTCGAACCCGGCCAGAGCACGAGTTGCGAGCCCGAGTGGGTCGGCGCCGAGCATCCGCTCTTCCTGCTCTACACCAGCGGCTCCACCGGCAAGCCCAAGGGCGTGCAGCATTGCAGTGGCGGCTACCTGCTGCAGTGCGCGCTCTCCACCAAGTGGAGCTTCGACCTCAAGGACAACGACGTCTTCTGGTGTACGGCCGACATCGGCTGGGTCACCGGCCACAGCTACATCACCTATGGGCCTCTGGCGCTGGGTGCCACCGAGATCGTGTTCGAGGGCGTGCCGACATACCCCGATGCTGGCCGCTTCTGGAAGATGATCCAGGACCACAAGGTCAGCGTCTTCTACACCGCGCCGACGGCGATCCGCAGCCTGATCAAGGCTGCCGAGAGCAACGAAGTGGTGCACCCCAGGCGCTACGACCTTTCCAGCCTGCGCATCCTGGGCTCGGTCGGAGAGCCGATCAACCCTGCCGCCTGGGAGTGGTACCACGCCAACGTGGGCGGCGGGCGCTGCCCGGTGATCGACACCTGGTGGCAGACCGAAACCGGCGCCCACATGATCAACCCTCTGCCCGGGGTGACGCCACTGGTGCCGGGTTCATGCACGCTGCCGCTGCCGGGCATCCAGGCTGCCGTGGTCGACGAGACCGGCACCGAGGTGGCCTGGGGGCAGGGCGGCATCCTGGTCGTCAAGCAACCGTGGCCGAGCATGATCCGCACGATCTGGGGCGACCCGGAACGTTACAAGAAGACCTACTTCCCGGAAGACTTCAAGGGCCAGTTGTACCTGGCCGGCGACGGCGCCTCGCGTGACGCCAAGACGGGCTACTTCACGATCACCGGCCGCATCGACGACGTACTCAACGTCAGCGGTCACCGCATGGGCACGATGGAGATCGAGTCGGCGCTGGTTGCCTACACCGACCTGGTTGCCGAGGCGGCCGTGGTCGGCCGGCCCGACGAGACGACCGGCGAGGCGATCTGCGCCTTCGTCGTGCTCAAGCGTCCGCGTCCCACCGGAGAAGAGGCCCGCAAGATCGCCAACGACCTGCGCAACTGGGTGGCCAAGGA
>JADZCL010000169.1 GCA_020851615.1 Rubrivivax sp. | reverse complement strand
GCGCATGACCCCACCCCGCCTCGAACTCAGCGGCATCGTCAAGCAATACCCCGCGGTGCGCGCCAACGACGACGTGCACCTGCGCGTGCTGCCGGGCCAGATCCACGCCGTGCTCGGGGAGAACGGCGCGGGCAAGAGCACGCTGATGAAGATCATCTACGGTGCCGTGCAGCCCGATGCCGGCAGCATGCGCTGGAACGGGCAGCCGGTGCAGGTGAAGAGTCCGGCTGCGGCACGCACGCTCGGGATCAGCATGGTCTACCAGCACTTCTCGCTGTTCGAGACCTTGACGGTGGCCGAGAACGTATGGCTGGGCCTGGACCGCGCGCAGCGGTTGGCGCAGGTCGCCGCGCGCATTGGTGAAGTCGCGCATGCCTACGGCCTGGATGTGGACCCGGCACGCCCCGTGCATACCTTGTCGGTGGGTGAGAAGCAGCGCGTGGAGATCGTGCGTGCGCTGCTGACCGATCCGCAGTTGCTGATCCTCGACGAGCCGACCTCGGTGCTCACCCCGCAGGCGGTCGACAAGCTCTTCGTCACCCTGCGCCGGCTGGCCGACCGGGGCACGAGCATCCTCTACATCAGCCACAAGCTCGACGAGATCCGTGCGCTGTGTCACCACTGCACGGTGCTGCGTGGGGGCCGCGTCACCGGCGAGGTCGACCCGGCCAAGGAGAGCAACGCCAGCCTGTCGCGGCTGATGATCGGCGCCGAGCCGCCTGCGCTGCGCGTGCGCACCGACCGTCGCGGCGAGGCCGTGCTGCAGGTGCAGGGCCTGACGCTGCCGCGGGCAGAGCCATTCGGCGTCGACCTGCACAAGATCGGTTTTTCAGTGCACGCCGGTGAGATCGTGGGTATCGCCGGGGTCTCGGGCAACGGTCAGCAGGAGCTGATGGCCGCGCTCTCAGGCGAGGATCCGCGCGCGGGTGCCGGCTGTGTGCGCCTGCAGGGGCGGGACATCGGTCGCCAGCGGCCGCGCCAGCGCCGGCGTGCAGGCCTGCACTTCGTGCCTGAGGAACGCCTGGGCCGCGGGGCCGTGCCTTCGCTGGGTCTGGCGCAGAACACGCTGCTGACGCGCAGCTCGGTCATTGGCCCCCTGGGCTGGCTGGCGCCCAGGCGCACGCGCGCCCTGGCCACGAAGATCATCGAGCGCTTCCAGGTTCGCGCCGGCGGTCCCGACGCGGCTGCACGCAGCCTCTCGGGGGGCAACCTGCAGAAGTTCATCGTCGGCCGCGAGATCGACGCCGATCCGAAGCTGCTCATCGTCGCGCAACCGACCTGGGGCGTGGACGTGGGCGCGGCGGCGCTGATCCGCGGCGAGTTGCTGGCGCTGCGCGATGCCGGCTGCGCGCTGCTGGTGGTGAGCGAGGAGCTCGACGAGTTGTTCGAGATCAGCGACCGGTTGCTCGTCATCGCGCAAGGCCATGTCTCGCCCAGCGTGCCGGTGGCGCAGGCGACGGTCGAGCGCATCGGCGAATGGATGTCGGGCCTGTTCCCCGGTGGGCCGCGCGAGGTCGAGCATGCTGCGGCTTGAACCGCGCCCGCAGGCCAGCCGCCTGCTGTCGCTGGCCTCGCCCTTGCTGGCGCTGGCGATCACGGTGATCGTCGGCTTGCTGCTCTTCGCGCTGCTGGGCAAGGACCCGCTGCGTGCCCTGCAGATGTTCTTCGTCGAGCCGGTGAAGAGCGTCTACGCGCTCTCCGAACTGTCGATCAAGGCCACGCCGCTGGCGCTCATCGCCCTCGGCCTGGCGCTGTGCTTTCGCGCCAATGTCTGGAACATCGGTGCCGAAGGGCAGTTCGTGCTCGGTGCGATGGCCGCAGGCTGGGTGGCGATGCAGGCCGGGGGGGAACTGGCGTGGCTGGGGCGTGGCATCGTCGTCGTCATCCTGCTGGCGGGGGTGCTGGGTGGCGCGCTCTGGGCGGCCATCGTGGCGCTGCTGCGCGACCGCTTCAACGCCAACGAGATCCTGGTCAGCCTGATGCTCGTGTATGTCGCATCGCTGCTGTTGTCCTACCTCGTCTACGGGCCATGGAAGGACCCCAAGGGCTACAACTTCCCGCAGACCATCACCTTCGACGCGGTGACGCAGATCCCGCGCCTGGCGCCCCGGTTGCGGGCCAACATCGGCAGCTTCATCGCGCTGGCCTGCGTGGGGGCGACCTGGGTCTTCATGTTCCGCCTCTATCGTGGCTTTGCACTGCAGGTCGGCGGCCTGGCGCCCATGGCGGCGCGCTACGCGGGCTTTTCAGCCAGCGGCGCGCTGTGGACCTCGCTGCTCGCCTCCGGTGGCCTGGCGGGGCTGGCCGGGGCACTTGAGGCCGCGGGGCCGCTGGGCCAGCTCACACCGCATGTGCCGGTGGGCTACGGCTTTGCGGCCATCATCGTGGCTTTCGTGGGCCGGCTGCATCCGGTGGGCATCGTCTTCTCGGCGATCCTGATGAGCATGTTCTACATCGGCGGCGAGCTGGCGCAGTCGCGCCTGGGGCTGCCCAAGTCGTTGACGGGTGTGTTCCAGGGCCTGCTGCTCTTTGCGCTGCTGGCCTGCGACACCTTCATCCACTACCGCATCCGCCTGGGGGCCAAGGCGGCTGCGCGCTGAGCCGCGGCGCCCGCGCCCGTCCCCTTCCGCCATCGGCCATGGAATCGATTGCCCTGCTCATTGCCGCCACGCTCAACGCGGGCACCGTGCTCGCGCTCGCGGGCCTGGGCCTGCTCATCAACGAGCGCGCGGGCATCGTCAACCTCGGTGCCGAGGGCATCATGCTGGTGGCCGCGATCGCCGGCTTTGCCGCTGCGGTGCACAGCGGCAGCGACGGCGTTGCCTTTGCCGCCGCCGCGGCCAGCGGCGCGCTGCTGGCGGCCGTGTTCGGCTGGCTGGTGATCTGGCTCAACACAAACCAGTACGCCACCGGGCTTGCGCTGTCGCTGTTCGGCAGTGGTTTCTCGGCCTTCGTCGGCCTGGGCTATGCGCAGGCCAAGCTTGGCCTGCGCCCCAGCTTCGCACTGCCCTGGCTCTCGGAGCTGCCCTTCGTCGGGGTGGCGCTCTTTCGCCATCATCCCGTCGTCTATGCGGCGATGGCGCTGGCCGCGGCGATCGCCTGGTTCCTCTACCGCACGCGCTCGGGTCTCGTGCTGCGCGCGGTGGGCGAGTCCCCCGAGTCAGCGCACGCGCTGGGCTACCCCGTGCGGCGCATCCGCCTGGCTGCGGTCTGCGTCGGGGGGGCACTGTGCGGCCTTGCCGGTGCCTACCTGTCGGTGGTGTACTCGCCACTGTGGATGGAGGGCATGGTGGCCGGCAAGGGCTGGATCGCGCTGGCGCTGACCACCTTTGCCACCTGGCGGCCCGCGCGCGTGCTGCTGGGCGCCTACCTGTTCGGTGGCGTCACGATGCTGCAGTTTCAGCTCCAGGGCGAAGGGGTCGACGTGGCCAGCCAGCTCCTGAGCATGCTGCCCTACCTGTCGACGATCGTCGTGCTGGTCCTCATCAGCCGCAACGCCGGCTTCATCAAGGTCAACATGCCGGCCTCCATCGGCAAGCCCTTCCATCCGGGGGGCTGAGCGGCGCGCGGATAATCGCCGCCACCCTTTCAACCCAGGAGCGAGAACCCACCATGATCGATACGGCCAAGCGCAAGCTGCTCGAGCTCGGCACCCTGTCTGCCATTGCCGCCAGCGCCCTGCTGGTGGGCTGCGGCAAGAAGGAGGAGCCGGTGGCGCAGACGGCAGAGCCCGCGTCCGCACCGGCATCGGCGCCTGCGGCCAAACCGGAGCCGCTGAAGATCGCCTTTGCCTACATCGGCCCGGTCGGTGATGGCGGCTGGACCTTCGCGCACGACAACGCGCGCAAGGCGCTCGAGAAGGAATTCGGCGACAAGATCGTCACCAGCTTCGTCGAGAACGTGCCCGAGGCTGCCGACGCCGAGCGCGTCTTCCGCGACATGGTCGCGCAGGGGAACAAGCTGATCTTCGGCACCACCTTCGGCTACATGGAGCCGATGCTCAAGGTCGCCACCGAGACCCCGGACGTGAAGTTCGAGCATGCCACCGGCTACAAGCAGGCCGCCAACATGCGCACCTACGACAGCCGCACCTACGAGGGCGCCTACATGGCCGGGGTCATCGCCGGCGGCATGACCAAGACGAACACCCTGGGCGTCGTCGGCTCCGTGCCCATCCCCGAGGTGCTGCGCAACCTGGACAGCTTCACGCTGGGCGCGCAGAGCGTCAACCCGAAGATCAAGACCAAGGTCGTGTGGGTCAATGCCTGGTTCGATACCGCCAAGGAGACCGAGGCCGCGCAGAGCCTGATCAACCAGGGTGCCGACGTGCTGTTCCAGAACACCGACAGCTCGGCCGTGCTGCAGACCGCGGGCAAGAACAAGAAGATGGCCTTTGGCTGGGACAGCGATATGACCGCCTACTCGCCCGAGGCGCACCTGGCCAGCGCCGTCATCAACTGGGTGCCGTACTACACGCAGGCGGTGAAGGAGGCGCTGGACGGCACCTGGAAGGGTGGCGGCCACGTCTGGCTGGGCGTCAAGGACGGCGCGATCGACCTCGTCTCGATCAATGACAAGGTGCCTGCCGAGCTCAAGGAGAAGGCGGAGAAGGCCAAGGCTGGCCTGAAGGACGGCAGCCTGGTGATCTGGAAGGGCCCGATCTTCAACCAGGCCGGCAAGGAAGTGCTGAAGAAGGACGAAGTCGCCACCGACGACTTCCTGCGCGGCATCAACTTCTACGTCAAGGGTGTCGAGGGCAAGATCCCGAGCGCCAAGTAAGACCCGCGCAGACGCTGGAGACTGGCCGCCATGGCGCTGCATACCTGGCTGCTGTACCTGGTGGCGGCCATCGGGCTGTCACTCACGCCGGGGCCCAACAGCCTGCTCGTGCTCACGCACGGCGCGCTGCACGGGCACCGGCGCACGCTGTTCACCGTGGCTGGCGGCGCGCTGGGCTTCACCGCGGTGATTGCGCTGTCGATGGTCGGCATCGGCGCGCTGCTGCAGGCCTCGGCGCACGCGCTGATCGTGCTCAAGCTGGTCGGCGGCGCCTATCTCGTCTGGCTGGGCGTGCAGTTGTGGCGCGCGCCGCCGGTGATGTTCGAGATCGGGGCTGGCGGCGGCGACGCGCGCGCAGCAACGCTGCTGCGCCAGGGCTTGCTGACTGCCGTCTCCAACCCCAAGGCGCTGCTCTTCTATGGCGCCTTCCTGCCGCAGTTCATCGACGCCCGCCAGCCGCTGCTGCCGCAATTCGTCGTGATGTCGGCGACCTTCGTGGTCGTCGAGTGGTTCGTCGAATGGGGCCTGGCACTGCTGGCACACCGCGTACGACCCTGGTTGCAGCGCGTCGGGCGCGGCTTCAATCGCGCCTGCGGCGGCCTCTTCGTCGGCATGGGCTGCGCGTTGCCGCTGACGCGCTGATGGAGTCTTCGATGATCCGCATTGTCACGGCGGCCTGCGCGGCCCTGGCGCTCGTTGCCGGTGCGGCGCGCGGCGAGGCCATCGGCGAGGTCGATACCGTCTTCAAGCTGATCGGCCCCGACCACAAGATCGTTGTCGAGGCCTTCGACGATCCACGGGTCGGTGGCGTGAGCTGCTACGTATCCCGGGCGCGCACCGGCGGCATCAAGGGCGCGCTGGGTGTTGCCGAGGACCGTGCGGAAGCGTCGATCGCCTGCAGCCAGGTCGGTCCGGTCACCATCCCTCGCCCGCTGCCGCGCCAGGAAGAGGTGTTCAGCGAGCGCATGTCGCTGCTCTTCAAGAAGATGCGCATCGTGCGCATGGTCGACCCCGCGCGCAACACGCTCGTCTACATGACGTATTCGGAGCGTGTCATCGAAGGCTATCCGCAGAACAGCGTGAGCGTCGTGCCGATCGAGCGCGGCATGCCGATCCCGCTGCGCTGACGGCTGGTCGAACCGGTCTGCACATGTCCGAGGCCATCGCCCCGCACCCGCTTGATGCGGCGCTGCAGCTGCGGCCGCTGGGTGGTGATCGTTTCCAGGGCGCCACGCAGCCGGCCTGGGCCAACATGGTCGGACCCTTCGGGGGCATCACCGCGGCGCAACTGCTGCAGGCCTGCAGCGAGCATGCAAAACGGCAAGGGCAGCCGCTGGCGCTGACGGTCAACTACGCCGCAGCGGTCGCCGACGGGGAATTCGAGATCGAGGCCACGCCGGTGCGCACGACCCGCACCACGCAGCACTGGCAGATGACGCTGCGCCAGCAAGGTCAGGTCTGCACGACCGGCAGCGCCGTGTTCGCGCTGCGCCGGCCGACCTGGTCGGCGCCGGAACTGGTGATGCCTGCAGTTCCCCCGGCTGCCGAGGTGCCGCTGCAGACGCAACTGCCGCCGGTGCAATGGTTGCGCTGCTACCAGTTCCGCTTCGTCGAGGGCGGATGGCCGGACTACCAGGCTGCGCCGGAAGCCGCTGATTCACGGACCGTGCTGTGGGTGCGCGACGAGCCGGCGCGTCCGCTCGATGCGCCGGCACTGGCCGCGCTGGCTGACGTCTTCTACCCGCGCGTCTTTCGTCGCCGCGGCCGCTTCACACCGGCTGGCACGATCAGCCTGACGACCTACTTCCACGCCGACGCGGCGGCCCTGGCCGCACAGGGCGCGCGCCCGCTGCTGGCGGTGGCAGCGGGGCGGCGCTTCGCGCTGGGCTTCTTCGACCAGAGCGCCGAGCTGTGGTCCGACGACGGACACCTGCTGGCCAGCAGCCACCAGGTCGTCTACTTCAAGGGCTGAACGGAACCCCCCGTTCTGCTTGGGGTACGCCTTCTCGGCGCACGGCGTAGGATGGACCGATGATGGCGCCCTTCACGCAGACCCCGCCGGCAGCCCATGCGCTGCCCATCGTCGTCGATTCGCCGCACAGCGGCACCGACTATCCGCCCGACTTCGGCAGCGTTCTGCAGGGGCTGGCGCTGCGCCAGGGCGAGGACACCTGGGTGCATGAACTGTGGGCCGGCGCACCCGCGCATGGCGCGACGCTGCTGGCGGCCCGGTTCCCACGCGCCTACATCGACCCCAACCGCAGCCTCGAGGACATCGACCTGGCGCTGCTGGACGGCGCGTGGCCGGGCCCGGTCGCACCCAGTCGCAAGACCGAGCTCGGCATCGGGCTGGTCTGGCGGCTGATGGACGGCAAGCCGATCTACGACCGCCGCCTCCCGGTGGCCGAAGTGCAGGGCCGCATCGAGCGTTGCTGGCGCCCCTATCGTGCTGCACTCGAGCAGGCGCTGGCCGAGGCCGCCGCGCAGCAGGGTCCGCGCTGGCACCTGAACGTGCACTCGATGCCCGACGACAGTCGCCGGCGCCTGGGCCTGCCCGAGCAGCCGCTTGCCGACGTCGTGCTTGGCAACCTGGACGGCAGCACCTGCGACGAGGCCACGATCGCCATCGTCGAGGAGGTGTTGCGTTCGGGTGGCTATACCGTGGCGCGCAACGACCCGTTCAAGGGGGTGGAGATCATCCGCACATCGGGCCAGCCGCAGCGCAACTGGCACGCGCTGCAGGTCGAGGTCAAACGCTCGCTCTACATGGACGAGGCGCGCGCCAGGCACTCCGGCTTCGCGCGCCTGCAGCACGCGTTCGACGAGGTCCTGGCGGCGCTGGCCGCGCACGTGCGCAGGCAGCTCGGCTGACGGTGCAGCGGCGCGCCCGCGCGGCCCGACTCAGGGCATGACCTCGACGTACTCGTAGACCTCGCAATCGGTGATCTGGCGCCGCACCGGCAGGCTCAGGCGGCCGAACCACGCCTTGGGGTCGTGGCGGTCGATCTCGCGGCCCATGAAGCGCAGCAACTCGCAGATCGGGTCGGTGACGTTGGCGCGGTAGCGCAGGTCGTTCTTCACGTAGCCCAGGTAGAGGTTCTTCATGCAGTTGCCGCGGCACCAGTCGTAGGCCTCGCAGCCCTGGCAGGGCATGGCCGGCGTCTGCTGCAGCGGGCTCGGTGCGAGCCAGTTGCCCTTGACGCTGCCCATGCGCATGGAGGGCACGTACATCATGTCGGGGCAGGGGTAGATCTCACCGTTGGGCATGACGTTGAGCAGGTGGGTCGAGACGCGGCACTGCGTGCGCCCGGCATAGAGCTCGCGGGCGCGACCGGGCATGAGCTTGTTGCGCACGATGCCCATCAGCGGAATGACCGGGTAGAGGCGATCGGTGTGCGCGAAGAAGCGCTCGATCAGCTGCTTCAGCACGGCCTGGCGGCGTGTGATCGAGTCGCTGCCGTACATGGTGTCGGCGACGAACTGCCAGTAGAGGTAGTCGAAGGGAGAGTCGTCGGCGACCAGGGCGTCGAGTTCCTCGAAGCCCGTGTCCGGGTTGCCCCAGGTGACGCGCGCCGTGACGCTGCCGCCGATCTGCTCACGAACCTGGCGCAGGTTCTTCAGCACCTGGCGGTAGATGCCGCGCCCGCGGTAGCCGTCGGTGATGACCTCGCCGCCGTCGATCGAAACCAGCACGTTGGAGAGCTTGGCCAGCATCCACGGGGGCAGGTCATCCAGCAGCGTGGCGTTGGTCTGCAACTGGAAGCGCCAGTGCGGGAAGCGCTGCATCACCTCCACCATCATGGGCCGGTTCAGCGTCGGTTCGCCGCCGTAGAAGGTGACGTAGACCTCCTTGTTGCCCAGGTACTTGTCGGTGAAGGCCTGCAGGTCGTCCAGGCTGTAGCCGATCTGGGTCTGCGAACCCAGCACCTCGCCAACTCCCAGCGAGCAGTAGCTGCACTTGAGGTTGCACTTGAGCGTGGTCAGCAGCTGCAGCTCGACGCGATTGCCGACAATGGGGTCGACGGGGTGATCGGCGGCGGCAGCAGGCTGCGGGTTGCGGGTCGGGGTGTGCAAGGGCGTGTTCATGGCTTGGAATCCGTTCGTGGGCAGACTGCCGGTGCCGCCAGCGCGAGTCTGGCGCGGGAAGGTAGAGGCTCACCGCGTGCGCATGCAGAGCGATGCGTCATCGTGGACGCAGCGGTGCAGACACGCGGCCCGGACGGGCGGCAACGGCGAATGAGGGACTGCACGCCAGGGTGGCGCGCGGCGGTGCAATGCGGCTACAGGTGCCGCAACAATCTCAGCACGTGGCCGGTGGGGCGTGCTTGGCCAGCGAGTTGACGCCGAAGGGCCGGCAGTCGAGGCTGGCATCGAGGTCCAGCACCCGCGGTGGCCGCCCACCACACTGCGGCCGGCAGACCTGCCGGCGCTCGCGTGGTTGCAAGCCGGGGGGGGACATGAGGCCGATTGTCGCCGCTTTGCGGTGGCTCAGCGCCGCTTTCCGCCCAGCAGTGAACCCAGGATGCCGCGGATTAGTTCACGGCCGACGGTCGTACCCATGGTGCGCACGGCCGAGGCCGCGGCCTTCTCGACGAGTCCGGCCTGGCGTCCGCCGCGCGGACCGGTGCTGCCGAACATCACGTCCTTGACCATGTCCATCATCCCCGGCGCTGCTGCGGGTGTCGACGGCTCCTGACCGGGCAGCGGCTTGCGCGGCGTGTCGGCATCGCCCGCGCCCACCGTGGCTGCGCCCGGATCGTTGATGGCGCGGCCCTTGAGCCGCTCGTAGGCCGATTCGCGGTCGACCGCCTTCTCGTAGGCCCCGGCGACCAGCGAGCCTTCGATCAGTGCCTTGCGCTCGGCGGCGGTGATCGGCCCGATGCGGCTGCCCGGCGGGATCACGTAGACGCGTTCGGTGACGCTGGGCCGCCCCTTGGCGTCCAGCAGGCTCACCAGCGCTTCGCCGACGCCGAGTTCGGTGATCGCCGCAGCCATGTCCGGGAGCCTGGGGTTGGCGCGCATCGTCTCGGCGGCGCTCTTGACCGCCTTCTGGTCGCGCGGGGTGAAGGCGCGCAGCGCGTGCTGCACGCGGTTGCCCAGCTGCGCCAGCACCGTGTCGGGCACGTCCAGCGGGTTCTGCGTCACGAAGTAAACGCCCACGCCCTTGGAGCGCACCAGGCGCACGACGAGCTCGATGCGCTCCACCAGCACCTTGGGCGCGTCGGTGAAGAGCAGGTGCGCCTCGTCGAAGAAGAAGACGAGCTTGGGCTGGTCCAGGTCGCCGACCTCGGGCAGCTTCTCGTACAGGTCCGAGAGCAGCCACAGCAGGAAGGTCGCGTACAGCCGCGGTGAGCTCATCAGCCGGTCGGCGGCAAGGATATTGATGACGCCGCGACCGTCCACCGTCTGCATGAAATCGGCGATGTCGAGCATGGGCTCGCCGAAGAAGCGGTCACCGCCCTGCTGCTCGATCTGCATCAACCCGCGTTGGATCGCGCCCACGCTGGCGGCACTGATGTTGCCGTACTCGGTCGTGAACTTGCTGCCGTTGTCGCCCACGTACTGCAGGATGGCGCGCAGGTCCTTCAGGTCCAGCAGCAGCAGGCCGTGATCGTCGGCGATCTTGAAGACCAGGTTGAGCACGCCGGACTGCGTCTCGTTGAGCGCCAGCATGCGCGCCAGCAGCAGCGGGCCCAGGTCCGAGATGGTGGCGCGCACCGGGTGCCCCTGCTCGCCGAACACGTCCCACAGCGTCGCCGGGCAGGAGGTGCTCTCGGGCAGGGCCAGGCCGCGGTCCTTGAGGATGGCGGCGATCTTGTCGTTGAGGCTGCCGGCCTGCGCAATGCCGGTCAGGTCGCCCTTCACGTCGGCCATGAAGACGGGCACGCCGATGCGGCTGAAGCTCTCGGCCATCTTCTGCAGCGTGATCGTCTTGCCGGTGCCGGTGGCGCCAGTGACCAGGCCGTGCCGGTTGGCCAGGGCGGGCAGCAGTTCGCAGACGGTGTCGCCGTGGCGGGCAATCAGCAGGGGTTCGGCCATGGACGCTCCGGCGGGCAGCTTCGATGCGGCCGGAGTCTAGGGCCTGCTGCAGCCGCGCGCGCAGGCCGCCTGGCAGGGTGTGTGAGTGTCCCATCGGTAGAATCCCGCTCCCCCAATCGCACCCAGTCCCACCGCCTGCACCAGGCAGCCGGCGCGGCAGCGGCTGCAGTTCGGGTGCCTCGCCGCACCCAGGAGCAAGACGACCATGGCCGGCCATTCCAAATGGGCCAACATCCAGCACCGCAAGAACCGCCAGGACGAGAAGCGTGGCAAGGTCTGGACGCGCGTGATCCGCGAGATCATGGCTGCCGCGCGCGAGGGCGGAGGTGACGCGACCGCCAATCCGCGCCTGCGGCTGGCCATCGACAAGGCCAAGGCGGCCAACATGCCTGCCGACACCATCAAGCGCAACGTCGACAAGGCCACCGGCAGCCTCGAGGGCGCGGTCTACGAGGAAATCCGCTACGAGGGTTACGGCATCGGCGGCGCGGCGATCATCGTCGACTGCATGACCGACAACCGCGTGCGCACCGTGGCCGAAGTGCGCCATGCGTTCAGCAAGTACGGCGGCAACCTCGGCACGGATGGCAGCGTGGCCTTCCAGTTCAAGCACTGCGGGCAGATGCTCTTTGCGCCCGGCACGGCCGAGGAGCGGGTGCTGGAAGTGGCACTCGAGGCCGGCGCCGAAGACGTCTTGACCGGTGACGATGGCAGCCTGGAGGTGCTGAGCGCGCCGGGCGATTTCGAGGCGGTGAGGAACGCGCTCGAGGCCGCTGGCCTCAAGCCCGAACTCGGCGAAGTGACCATGCGCGCCGAGAACCCGATTGCACTGGCGGGTGAGGACGCGCAACGCATGCAGAAGCTGCTCGATGTGCTGGAGGACCTGGACGACGTGCAGGAGGTCTTCCACAACGCCGAGCTCGACGCGTGAAGGGCGGGGGCGCACGATGAAGGTGCTTGTGATCGGCGGCGGCGGGCGTGAGCACGCACTCGCCTGGCGGCTCGCGCAATGCGAGCGCGTGCAGGGCGTGTACGTGGCACCAGGCAACGGCGGTACGGCCACCGAGCCGGGGGTGCAGAACGTGGCGCTCACCGAGCCGCAGCAACTGGCGGACTTCGCGCAAGCGCAGAAGATTGCGCTGACCGTCGTGGGCCCCGAGGCGCCGCTGGCCGCCGGCGTGGTCGACCTCTTCCGTGCGCGCGGGTTGCGCATCTTCGGGCCCACACGTGCGGCCGCGCAGCTCGAGAGCTCCAAGGCCTTCGCCAAGGCCTTCATGGAACGCCACCGCATCCCGACAGCGCGTGCGCAGGCCTTCACCGACGCCGCCGCGGCCCATGCCTACGTCGATGCGCAACCTGCGCCCATCGTCATCAAGGCCGATGGCCTGGCTGCAGGCAAGGGCGTAGTGGTGGCCGCGACGCGGGAGCAGGCGCATGCCGCGATCGACGACATGCTGGGTGCCAACACCCTGGGCGTGCAGCACAACCCGGAGGGCGCGCGCGTCGTCATCGAGGAGTTCATGGCCGGCGAGG
>JADZCL010000168.1 GCA_020851615.1 Rubrivivax sp. | reverse complement strand
TGCTGGCCAAGGCCGTGGCCGGCGAGGCCGGCGTGCCCTTCTTCAGCATCAGCGGCAGCGAGTTCGTCGAGATGTTCGTCGGCGTGGGTGCTGCGCGCGTGCGCGACCTGTTCGAGCAGGCGCGCGCCAAGGCGCCGGCCATCATCTTCATCGACGAGCTCGATGCGCTGGGCCGTGCACGCGGCGCCGGGGGGATGGTCGGTGGTCACGACGAACGCGAGCAGACGCTGCAGCAGCTGCTGGTCGAGCTCGACGGCTTCGACAGCTCCAGCGGCCTGGTGCTGCTGGCTGCCACCAACCGGCCCGAGATCCTGGACCCGGCGCTGCTGCGCGCGGGGCGCTTCGACCGCCAGGTGCTGGTCGACCGGCCCGACCGTTCCGGGCGCGTGCAGATCCTCCAGGTGCACGTGAAGAAGATTCGCCTGGCCGCCGCCACCGACCTCGAGCAGGTCGCGCAGCTCACCACCGGCTTCTCCGGAGCCGATCTGGCAAACCTGTGCAACGAGGCCGCGCTGGCGGCGACGCGGCGCAACGCGCAGGAGGTGAGCCTGGCCGACTTCACGGTCGCCGTGGAGCGCATCGTCGCCGGGCTCGAGCGTCGCAACCGCGTGCTCAACCCGCGCGAGCGCGAGGTCGTCGCCTACCACGAGATGGGGCACGCCCTCGTGGCGCTGGCCCTGCCGGGCAGCGATGCCGTGCACAAGGTATCGATCATCCCGCGCGGCATCGGCGCGCTGGGCTACACCATCCAGCGTCCGACCGAGGACCGCTTCCTGATGACGCGCGAGGAGCTCGAGCACAAGATCATGGTCCTGCTGGGCGGGCGCGCGGCCGAGAAGCTGGTCTTCTCGCACCTCTCCACCGGCGCCGCCGACGACCTCGCCAAGGTGACCGACATCGCGCGCGACATGGTCACGCGCTATGGCATGGACGAGTCCATCGGCTACGTTGCCTGGGAGGCGCAGGCGCACACCGTGATGGACCTGCCCGGACTGCAGAGCGGCGGCTGCCCACGCAGCCCGCAGACGCAGCAGCACATCGACAATGCCGTGCGCGGCATCGTGATGACCTGCTTCGAACGCAGCACCGCGCTGCTGGCGCAGCATCGCGCGGTGCTCGAGACCGCAGCGCGCGCCCTGCTCGAGAAGGAGACGCTGGACGAGGCCGCCCTGCGCACGCTCACCGCCGCCATGCGCGCGCCGGGCACGCCTGCCGCCCCTGCCGCCCCTGCCGCGTAAGGGCGCTGCGCGTCACATCGAAAGCGAACCTTCGCGGAACGCGGTCCGCTCCAGCCAGACGTTGACGAGCACCGGCCGCCCGGCGGCCGCCAGTTGCTGTGCCTGCCGCAGAGCCGGCTCGACCTCGTCGGCCCGCTGCACCAGGATGCCCTCGGCGCCCAGGCCCTTGGCCACGGCGTGGTAGTCGGTGCGTGCCAGCACCGTGGCGACGTCGTCGCCCAGCATCTTCACCTGCTCGCGTGCGATCTGCATCCAGCTGGCGTCGTTGCCGATGAGGGCGATCACCGGCAGGCCATGCCGCACGCAGGTGTCGAATTCGACCAGGCCGTAGCCGCTGGCGCCGTCGCCCCAGAGGACCCAGGTCTCGCGCGCGGGCTGCACCGTGGCTGCCCCAATGGCGAAGCCCGCGCCCACTCCCAGCGTGCCGAAGGCACCCGGGTCCAGCCACGACAGCGGCGCGCGTGCGTGCAGCACGTAGCTCGCGGTGCCGACGAAGTCGCCGCCATCGGCAACCAGTATCGCGTCGGGCGCGGCCAGGCGCTCCAGCGTACGCAGCAGGGCCAGCGGGTTGACGTGCTCGCCTGCCACGGCCGCCTGCGCGTCGATCTCGGCCTCGCGCGCAGCCTCGCGCGTGGCCAGCGTGGCCAGCCAGTCACTGCGGTCCTGCGCCGCAGCCGCTGCGGCCAGCGCCTGCAGGAAGAGCCCGGCGTCACCGATGGCGGCAACGTCGGGGCGGCGGTTCAGCCGTGCCTCGCGCGCGCTGCGGTTGGCGGCGATCAGCGTCGCGCCGCGGCGGACGTGACGCCCGTAGTCGAGGCGGAAGTCGCACGGCACGCCGGCCAGCAGTACGCAGTCGGACTCACGCAGCGCCTGGCGCCGTGCGTGCCGGCGCAAGAGTGGATGCTCACGTCCGAGCAGGCCGCGCGCCATGCCCGAGAGATAGACCGGAATGCCCAGTCGCGTCACCGCCGCGGCCAGTCGCTGCACCTCCTTGGCCTGCACCACCGTCTGGCTGCCGATCACCAGCAGCGGCCGCTGCGCCCGCGCCAGTGCCGCCGCCGCCTGCTGCAGTGCCGCCGCAGGCGCGCGCGGCACGGCCACGGTGGCGGCCTGCGGCGGCGTGGTGTCGGCGCTGCCGGCCAGCATGCGCCGCACATGGCGATTCAGGTACCAACGCAGTGCGCGCTCACCCAGGCTGCGGCCCTTGCCCGCCGCGTCGGCATACCACTGGCGGATGCTCGCCTCGTCGTAGAGCAGGTCGACCGGCGTCTCGACGAACACCGGCCCGGGCACGCCTTCCTGCGCCAGCGCCAGCGCCTGCGCCACAGCCGTGCCAAGGTCGCGCACCCGCGTGACCTTGAAGAAGCGCTTGACGTGCGGGGCCACGAGCGGACGCTGGTCGATGTCCTGCAGCGCGCCGCGGCCCTGCAGCGCAGTCGGCGCGGCGCCGCCGATCAGCAGCAGCGGGCTCTGCGCGAGCTGCGCGTTCTTCAGCGCGGTGATGGTGTTGGTGATGCCCGGCCCCGCGGTCACCGCCGCCACGCCCGGAATGCCCGACAGGCGCGCTGCCGCATCGGCGGCGAAGACGGCGGTGGCCTCGTTGCGCACGTCGATGATGCGCATGCCCCGCGCCTTGCACGCCGCCAGGATGGGCGAGATGTGGCCACCGCAGAGCGTGAAAATCTGGCGCACGCCGTGCGCCTGCAAGGCATCGGCGACCCGGTCACCGCCGTGCGGGATGGCGCCTGGGGTCGCATTCATGGCATTGTGGCCGCTTGTGCCGGGGCCGCCGCAGGCGCGCCTGGAGTTTTCAAGGAAGACACGATGACTGGCTCCGCCCCTGGGTTTGCAATTGTGGCAGTACTCCTGGTCGCCCTTGGTGCGTGCAATGTCCGCTCCGACGCCGACTTCGAGACCGAGGCGCTGGCCGACGCCGCTGCGGCCGTCGCGCGCAAGGACACCGCGGCCGCCGTGCTCACGCTCAAGGAACACCTGCAGCGCCAGCCCGAGTCGGCCGCAGCCCGTCTGGCGCTGGGCCAGCTGCTGCTCGAGCAGGGTGAGGCCGATGCCGCCCAGATCGAGCTTGCCAAGGCCGAGTCCCTGGGGATGGAGCCCGCGCGCGTGGTGCCGCTGCGCGCGCGCGCACTGCTGGCCAGCGGCAAGGCCGCCGAGGTCATTGAGCGCTATCGCGCCCTCCAGCTCGCCGATCCGAAGGCCCATGCCGAGCTGCACATCAGCGTGGCCATGGCAGCGGCGGCCACCGGGGCAACCGAACTGGCGCAGAGCCAGCTGGCCGACGCCGCCCGGGGTGGCCCCGATCTCCCGCGCGCCACGCTGCTGCGCGCGCGCCTGGAGTTGGCTGCGGGCCAGCCGCAGGCGGCG
>JADZCL010000167.1 GCA_020851615.1 Rubrivivax sp. | reverse complement strand
GTGTACGCGCGGGTGATGCAGGAGATCATCCAGCCCACGCTGGCGGGCATGGCGCGCGAGGGCGCGCCCTTCACCGGCTTCCTCTACGCCGGCCTGATGATCGACGACGAGGGCCAGCCGCGCACGGTCGAGTTCAACTGCCGCCTCGGCGACCCCGAGGCGCAGGTCATCCTGATGCGCCTGAAGAGCGATCTCTTCGAGGTCCTGATGCACGCCACGGCGGGCACGCTCGACCAGATCGAGCTGCAGTGGGATCGCCGCACGGCGCTGGGCGTCGTGATGGCCGCGGCGGGCTATCCGGCTGCGCCGCGCAAGGGCGATGCGATCCGTGGTGCGGGGCTGGCCGGCGGTGCGGACTGCAAGGTCTTCCACGCCGGGACGGTGCTGGTCGACGGGAGCCTGGTGAGCAGCGGCGGGCGCGTGCTGTGCGTCACCGCGCTGGGCGACCCGCCGCGGGTGGCGCAGCAGCTGGCCTACGAAAGCGTGCGTGCGATCCGCTTCGAGGGTGCGCAGTGGCGCAGCGATATCGGCCATCGTGTGATCAGGCATTGAGGGTCGGTCCGTGAACGCCCAGGCCGACACGCGTGCCATCCGCGCCTACCTGCTGGAGCTGCAGCAGTCCATCGTCGACGCCTTGCAGGCCGAGGACGGCAAGCCCTTCGTGCACGACGCCTGGACGCGCAGCCCGGGCGGCCGGCTCGAGGGCGACGGCATTTCGCGCCTGGTCGAGGACGGTGCGCTGATCGAGCGCGGCGGCTGCAACTTCAGCCACGTCCGCGGCCAGGGCCTGCCGCCGGCGGCCACGCAGCGCCGGCCAGCGCTGGCCGGTGCACCCTTCGAGGCGCTCGGGGTCAGCCTCGTGCTGCACCCGCGCAACCCCTATGTGCCGACGGTGCACCTGAACGTGCGCATGTTCGCCGCGCAGCCGGCGGGGCAGGCGCCGGTGGTCTGGTTCGGCGGCGGCATGGACCTGACGCCGTACTACGGCTTCGAGGAAGATGCGGCGCACTTCCACCGCGCCTGCCGCGCCGCGCTCGCGCCCTTTGGTGCAGCGCTGCACCCGCGCTTCAAGACCTGGTGCGACGAGTACTTCTTCCTGCCCCATCGCGGCGAGCCGCGCGGCGTCGGTGGCGTCTTCTACGACGACTTCGACGAACTCGGCCTTGCACAAGGCGTGGCGCTGACGCGTGCCGTCGGCGACGCCTTCCTCGGCGCCTGGTTGCCGATCGCGCAGCGCCGACGCCACACGCCCTATGGCGAGCGTGAGCGCGACTTCCAGGCCTATCGGCGCGGACGCTACGTCGAGTTCAATCTCGTCTTCGACCGCGGCACCTTGTTCGGTCTGCAAAGCGGCGGGCGCACCGAAAGCATCCTGATGAGCATGCCCCCGCGCGCTGCGTGGCGCTATGCCTGGGAGCCGCAGGCGGGTACGCCCGAGGCCCGGCTCTACAGCGACTTCCTGCGCCCGCGCGACTGGGCCGCCTGGTCGCCGGCGACTCCCATTCCCTGAGGCCGCGCATGCCCCAGACATGCGCGCGCCTGGGTCTCTTCGGCGGCAGCTTCGATCCGGTGCACCGTGCCCACCTGGCGCTGGCGCGCACGGCGCTGGTCGAACTTCAACTCGACCGACTGCTGTGGCTCCCCGCTGGCCACGCCTGGCAGAAGGCGCGTGCACTCACACCCGCGGTGCACCGGCTGGCGATGCTGGGGCTGGCGCTGGCGGACGAGCCACGCTTCGTCGTCGACCCGCGCGAGACCCAACGCGCAGGCCCGAGCTATACGCTGGAGACCGTCCTCGAGCTGCGTGCCGAACAACCGCAGGCGCGCCTGTTCCTCATCATCGGGCAGGACCAGTACGCGGGCCTGCACACCTGGCATGGCTGCGCACAACTGCTGCAGCAGGTGGCGCTGGCCGTTGCCGTGCGCCCGGGCGCCCCACCCACAGCGGATGCGGCGGTGCGCGGCCACCCGGTGCAGTGGCTGACGCTGCCGCCCACGTCCGTTGCGGCCACCGACATCCGCCAATGTGTGGCCCGCGGTGCGTCCATCGAGGATCTGGTGCCGCCGGAGGTGGCGCGTTATATTGAATCGCACGGGCTCTACCAGGGCCGAAGCAGGAGCTGAATGGACATCCGCAAGCTGCAGCGCGCCATCGTCGATGGCCTGCTGGACGTGAAGGGCAACGACATCGTGGCCTTCAACACCGAGCACCTCACACCCTTGTTCGAGCGCGTCATCATCGCCTCGGGCACCAGCAACCGGCAGACCAAGGCGCTGGCGTCGAGCGTGCGCGAGACGGTCAAGAAGCGCGGCCTGGCCGTGCTGCGCACCGAGGGCGAGGACAACGGCGAGTGGATCATCGTCGACTGCGGTGCCGCCGTCGCACACATCATGCAGCCCAACATCCGCGACTACTACCGCCTGGAGGAGATCTGGGGCGGCAAGCCGGTGAAGATGCGCCTGGACGAGGGTGCCGAGGCCGGCCTGCCCAAGGCCGGCACGACCACAGCCGGGGCAGGCGGCAAGGCGCCGGCGCCGGTCCCCGTCAAGACGGCCGGGCAGAAGGCGGCCAAGACCCGGACGAAGCCGAGCCCCAAGCCGCCTGCAAAGGCCAGTGCGAGGGCGGCCGCCAAGCCGACTGCCAAGCCGACCGCCAAGCCGGCCCCGAAGGCCGCCCCGAAGACCGCCCGCAAGACGGCGCCAGAGACGGCAGCCGCGCAGGTGGCCCGGCGCACCACCAAGCCCGCCCCGGCGCGCAAGAGCGCGTCGCGCTGAGCCGCGGCGGCGATGAAGTTGCTGGTGGTGGCGGTCGGCCAGCGCCAGCCCGAGTGGGCGCTGGCCGCATTCGACGAGTTCGCGCGGCGCTTCCCCCCCGAGATGCGCCTCGAGCTGAAAGCCGTCAAGGCAGAGGCGCGCGCCGGACGCAGCGCGGCACAGTGCATGGCTGCCGAGGCCCAGAGGCTGGACGCGGCGATCCCCCGCGGTGCGCGCCGCGTCGTGCTGGATGAGGGCGGCAGCCGCATGACGAGCGCACAGCTGGCCGCGCGCGTGGCGCACTGGCGCGGCACGGGCCAGGACGTGGCCTTCATCGTCGGCGGTGCGGACGGCATCGACCCGGCCTGGGC
The DNA here is from genome assembly GCA_020851615.1 of Rubrivivax sp. Lineage (GTDB taxonomy): Bacteria > Pseudomonadota > Gammaproteobacteria > Burkholderiales > Burkholderiaceae_C > Rubrivivax. The sequence continues at coordinate 2,274 of JADZCL010000167.1, read as the reverse complement.
GGCGCGCGCTGACGAGACGCTGCGCCTGTCGGACCTGACCTTGCCTCACGCGCTGGCGCGCGTGGTGCTGGTCGAGGCGCTCTACCGGGCCTGGACCTTGCACCAGGGCCATCCGTATCACCGCGAGTGATCGCACAAGTGATCGCACAACGCCACACCATGCAGGCCCCGACCTTCGTCTACCTCGCCAGTCGCAGCCCGCGCCGCGTGCAGTTGCTTGAGCAACTGGGCGTGGCGCACCGCCCGCTGCTGCCCGACGCGGACGAGGACGCCGAGGCGCTCGAGGCCCTGCGCCCAGGCGAACTGCCGCAGGACTACGTGCAGCGCGTGGCGCGTGCCAAGCTTGCAGCAGCCTGGGTGCGCCTTGCACAGCGCGGCCTGCCCATGGCCCCGATCCTGGCTGCGGATACCACGGTCGCGCTGGGGCGGCAGATCCTCGGCAAGCCCGACGACGCCGGGCATGCGCGGCAGATGCTGCAGCGGCTCTCCGGGCGCACGCATCGCGTCCTGAGCGCGGTGGCACTGGGGTGCACGCCGCGTCGCAGCGGCCTGGCGCTGTGCATCTCGCGTGTGCGCTTTGCCGAGCTGCCCGCGGCCATCATCGAGCGCTACGTCGGCAGTGGCGAGCCCTTCGGCAAGGCCGGTGCCTATGCTGTGCAGGGGCCCATCGCAGCGTGGATCGCCCACCTGCAGGGCAGCTACAGCGGCGTCATGGGACTGCCGCTGTTCGAGACGGCGCAGTTGCTGCGGCGTGCGCGCGTGCCGCTGGCGGCATGAGCTTTCGGCTCTCGCCATAGACTCCCACGCCATGGCCAGCCAAGACATCCTGATCAACTGGGCCCCGCAGGAGACGCGGGTGGCGATCGTCGAGAACGGCGCCGTGCAGGAGTTGCACATCGAGCGTGCGCTCGAGCGCGGGCTGGTTGGCAACGTCTACCTCGGCAAGGTCGCGCGCGTCCTGCCGGGGATGCAGAGCGCCTTCATCAACATCGGCCTCGAACGCGCGGCCTTCCTGCACGTGGCCGACCTGCACGCGCACGGCAACGGCGGCGGGCGCGGTGAGGCCGCGCAGCCCATCGAGCACCGCGTGTTCGAGGGCCAGGCGCTCACCGTGCAGGTCATCAAGGATCCCATCGGCACCAAGGGCGCGCGCCTGTCCACGCAGATCAGCATCGCCGGGCGCATGCTCGTCTACCTGCCGCAGGACAACCACATCGGCATCAGCCAGAAGATCGGCAGCCACGAGTTGCGCGAGCAGCTGCGCAGCCGCATGCAGGCACTCGTCAGCCGCCCTGAGGACGGCGGCGGCGGGGGCTTCATCCTGCGCACCAATGCCGAGGAGGCGAGCGACGCCGAACTGGCCGAGGACATCGCCTACCTGCGCCGCGCCTGGGCCGCGATCCGCGAGCGTGCCCTGGTGCAGCCCGCGGGCACGCTGCTGCACCAGGACCTGAGCCTGGCCGAGCGCGTGTTGCGCGACCTCGCCAGCGACGCCACGCAGAGCATCCGCATCGACAGCCGCATGCAGTACGACGCGCTGCGTGCCTTTGGCGACGCCTACATGCCGGCCACCGCGGCCAAGCTCGAGCACTACAAGGGCGAGCGCCCGATCCTCGACCTCTTCGGCATCGAGGAGGAGATCACGCGCGCCCTGGCGCGCCGGGTCGACCTCAAGAGCGGCGGCTACGTCATCTTCGACCAGACCGAGGCGCTGACGACGGTGGACGTCAACACCGGCGGCTTCGTCGGTGCGCGCAACTTCGACGACACCATCTTCAAGACCAACCTCGAGGCCGCCGGCGCCATTGCCCGCCAGCTGCGCCTGCGCAACCTGGGCGGCATCATCATCGTCGACTTCATCGACATGGCACGCGAGGACCATCGCCAGGCGGTGCTGGCCGAGTTCGGCAAGCAGCTCGCGCGCGACCGCACGCGCACGACGGTGAGCGGCTTCACGCAACTGGGCCTGGTCGAGATGACGCGCAAGCGCACGCGCGAGAGCCTGGCCCACATCCTGTGCGAACCCTGCCCGACCTGCAGCAGCCGCGGCCAGGTCAAGACCGCGCGCAGCGTCTGCTACGACATCCTGCGCGAGATCCTGCGCGAAGCACGCCAGTTCAACCCCCGCGAATTCCGCGTCGTCGCCAGCGCCGCCGTCGTCGAAACGCTGCTCGACGAGGAAAGCGTGCACCTCGCCGGCCTCTCCGAGTTCATCGGCAAGCCCATCAGCCTGAGCACTGAGCCGACGATGAATCCGGAGCAGTACGACATCGT
>JADZCL010000166.1 GCA_020851615.1 Rubrivivax sp. | reverse complement strand
GTCGGCCAGGGCGGCACCAGCCACATCACCGCCAAGGCCAGCGCCAACAGCACGGCGCCGATGCTCGACGCCTGCACCACGTAGGCAAGCCACCCGCGTGCCGGCTTCAGCGCCAGCCAGAGCAGGAGCGCGACCGGCAGTCCCAGTTTCAAGCAGTCGATGGCCATGACGGCGCCAGGTGATCAAGGAATCCGGGTGGCGAGCTGGGCACGATCTGCGAGCAATATGCAATGACTGACTCCAACGTCAACCTCGAAGCCTACCCTCACCTGCCTGCCCGCCGCGCACCGGCGACGCTTGCGCCGCGGACCTCGAAGTGCACGCGTTCGAGTTCGTGGCCGTCGGGGGTGAGCAGGCGCAGCTCGTGCCGGCCGGGCCAGGGTGACCAGTGCAGGCGCTCGCCCTCGCCGAGCAGGCGGCCGTCCAGCAGCCAGCGGCCGCGCTGGCCTTCGATGCGGATGCGCTGCACCGCCGCGGGCATATCGGGGTCGAGGGCGAAGACCGTGCCGTCGCGCGGCTGGGTGATGCCAAGGCGCAGGTCTTTCGTGCGCGCCGCGATCGGCTGCTGCGGCTCTGTGCCGGCGATGAACCATTCCCGTCGCGGCGCCTCTTCACCGCCGGCATATTCGACCCGCGCCTGGACGAGCCCGGCGGGCGGTCGCGGCGGCTGCGCCGGGCGGTCGCTGTGCAGCGCCTGCAGCAGCGCCTGCCAGATCGGGGCGGCGCCGCTGATTCCGCTCACGGCATGCATCGGCGCGCCGCTGGCATTGCCGATCCATACGCCGACGGTGTAGCGGTCGCTGAAGCCGATGCACCAGTTGTCGCGCATGTCCTTGCTGGTGCCTGTCTTCACTGCCGCAAAGCCCCGCGTGCGCAGCACGCTGTCGGGGCCGAAGGTCGGCACGCGGGCGTTGTTGTCCGACAGGACGTCGACGACGAGGTGGCTCGCAGCGGCGCTCATCACCCGCCGGGGCGGCGCCGCTGATGCGCCCGGCAGTGTAGGCGGCGCGTACAGGCCGCCGTTGGCGAATGCCCGGTAGGCGTTGGCCAGGGCCAGCAGCGTGACGTCGGCGCTGCCCAGTGCCAGGCTGGCGCCGTACCAACCCGCGGTCTGCGGCAACTGCAGGCCCAGCGCATTCAGCCGTGCGTGCAGCGTGTCGGGCGGCAGCAGGGCGCCAACGCGCACCGCCGGCACGTTCAGGCTCGCGCCAAGCGCGGTGCGTGCGCTCACCAGGCCTTTGAAGCGCCGGTCGTAGTTCTGCGGCAGGTAGGCACCGTTCGTGGTGCTGATCTCGGCCGGTGAATCCTCGAGCAGGCTGGCCGGCGTGATCAAGCGCCGCTCGAAGGCCAGTTCGTAGACGAAGGGCTTGAGCGTGGAACCCGGCTGGCGGCGCGCGAGCACACCGTCGACCTGCGCGGCGGCAGATGCGCCATGTGCGCCGACCCAGGCCAGCGGCGCTCCGCTGGCGTTGTCGAGCACGACGATGGCGCCGTCCTCGACGTTGTGCCCCTGCAGTTCAGCCAGCTGCCGCTGCAGCAGGCGCAGCGCCAGACGCTGCACACCCGCATCGAGCGTGCTGCGCTGCTGCGCGGCGCCGTTGCGCACCAGGGCCAGACGGGCGAAGTGCGGTGCGAGCTGTTCACCCAGCAGCATGCCGCCGCGGCGCTGCAGGGCCAGTGCGGTGCGCGTGGTCAGGCCCGCGCACGAGGACGACGGACCCCCAGCCAGCGCGTGCTCCGGCCCTGCCGTCGATGCCTGCATCGCCTGCAGAACGCCGCAGGCGCGCGTCGCCACGCGCGCGGCGTCGGCATTGGGCGCACGCACGAGTGCGGCGGCGATCGCCGCCTCCTGCAGGTCGAGCCCGCTCGGGTGCTTGGCAAACAGCGTCTGCGCCAGGGCGGCCACACCCACCAGCTCTCCGCGCAAAGGCACGCTGTTGAGGTAGGCCTCGAGGATCTGCGCCTTGCTCCAGCGTGCCTCGAGCTCGCGTGCCACCGCCATCTGCCCGAGCTTGCGCCACACGCTGCGGCCACCGGCCGGGCGTGCCAGCCCTTCGTCGAGCAGCCCGGCCAGCTGCATGGTGAGCGTGGAGGCACCCTGCGTGCGTGCGTTGAACAGGTTGGCGAAGGCGCTGCGGGCCACGGCCGACCAGTCGACGCCGCCATGACTCCAGAAGCGCCGGTCCTCGCTGACGACGATGGCGTGCAGCAACGCCGGCGAGAGATCCTGCAGCGTCACCCAGGGCAGGCGGCGCACCTGATCGTCGACGCGCAGCGTCTGCAGCGGCACGCCGTGGCGGTCGAGCAGCACCAGGTCCGATGGCCGGTGCGCGGCCTTCACCGCGTCGAAGCTGGGCAGCGCCTGCGCGGCACACACCCCCAGCGCGGCAAGCGCGGGCAGCGCCAGCCGAGCCAGCGCCACGCCGGCCTTCACGGCGCAATCTCGAGAGGCGGATTGGGCGCCTCGCCGAAGCTGTCGGGTGCGTACAGGGCCTCCACGCGCGTGGGTGGCAGCATGAAGCGGCCCGGGTTGTTCAGGCGCAGTGTGTACTCGACGACGTGGCGGCCGCGCGGCAGGAACTCGAAGTAGCGCCGGAAGGCGTCGTGGCCGCGCTCATCGAACGCCGGCCATGCCGTGCCGCTGGCGCGCTCGCCGCGCGTGGCAAGTGCCGAATCGCGTGCCAGGCCCGTGCCGAGCACGCTGGCCCCGGCGGGCACCGGATCGGCGACGACGACCCAGGTTCGATCGGCCTGGGCGTCGACCTCCAGCCGCACGCGCACGATGTCGCCACGCGACCAGCGCGTCGCGTC
>JADZCL010000165.1 GCA_020851615.1 Rubrivivax sp. | reverse complement strand
CCGGTCCAGGGCCTCGTAGACCTCGGCCAGGCTGCCGCGGCCGAGCACGCGCAGCAGCCGGTAGCCAGCCAGCGGCTGCAGGGCGGCCGCAGGCGTTGGCGTCACTTCACGAGCAACACCGGGACCGGGCTCATCTCGAGCGTGGCCTGGGCCGCGGAGCCCAGCAGCGCACTGCTGGCCTTGCCCTGGCCGCGCGCGCCCATCACGATGAGATCGCACTCCTGAGCCTGCGCCACCTCGGCGATGGTCGCGCCAGGCGACCCCACGCGCTGGTGCTCCTTGAACGGCAGCCCCGCGGCCTGCAGCGCAGCGCGCGCGTCAGCCAGGGCCTCGTCGGCCTGCTGGCGGCGGTAGTCCTGCAGCGCCTCCTTGGTGACGAAGCTTGTGACGTCGCCCGAGACCGGGTACTGCACGTTCAACAGATGCAGCTCGACGGCCGCCGGATCGCGGAACTCGCTGCGCATGGCCAGCACATGCTGCACCGCGCGGGCCGAAGGCGGCGAACCATCGACGGCCAGCAGGATGCGGCGCATGCGCCCGGTCGGTGCGGCGGGCGCGGGCGCGCCGGCAGCCGGGGTGGGTGCCGTCTTGCGCGTGGCGAAGAACTTGCCCAGCAGCAGCACCAGCAGGGCGCCGACCGCCCCGGCGGCGTAGCGTGTGCCGTCGCCGACCGTGAACTTGGGCAGTTGCGGCAGCACCTCGGGGTTGACGATGGCCGGGTCGGTGACCGCCATGGTGCCGGCAATCCAGCCCAGCAGCATGCCGCCGCCGGTGATGATCAGCGGAAAGCGGTCCATCAGCTTGATCACCAACTGACTGCCCCAGACGATGATCGGAATGCTGACCAGCACACCGAACATCACCAGGGCCATGCCGTGCCCGGTGTTGGACGACTCGGCGGCGCCGGCGATGGCAATGACGTTGTCCACGCTCATCACGAAGTCGGCCACGATCACCGTCTTCACGGCGCCCCAGAGGCGATCGCTGCCTTCGATGCTGCCATGCCCTTCCTCGTCTTCGGGAAGCAGCAGCTTGACGCCGATCCACAGCAGCAGCAGCGCGCCAACGATCTTCAGTGCCGGGATGGCCAGCAGCTTGAGCGCAAAGAAGATCAGGATGATGCGCAGCACGATCGCGCCGGCCGTGCCCCACAGGATGCCCTTGGAGCGCTGGTGGGGCGGCAGCTTGCGACAAGCCAGCGCGATGACGACTGCGTTGTCGCCCCCCAGCAGGATGTCGATCAGGATGATCTGGCCGACGGCGACCCAGAACTCGGGGACGGTGAGGAATTCCATCGTGCGGCGTGCGATGCGTCAGGTGCGTGCACCCCGATCAGAGCAGGCTCTTGAGCAGGCGCCCCATTTCGGAGGGGTTGCGCGTGATCTTGAAGCCGCACTCCTCCATGACGCCCAGCTTGGCGTCGGCGGTGTCGGCGCCGCCGCTGATCAAGGCCCCGGCATGCCCCATGCGCTTGCCCGCGGGGGCGGTCACGCCGGCGATGAAGCCCACGATGGGCTTGCTCATGTTCGCCTTGCACCAGCGCGCGGCCTCGGCCTCGTCGGGGCCGCCGATCTCGCCGATCATGATCACCGCATCGGTGTCGGGGTCCTCGTTGAAGAGACGCATCACGTCGATGTGCTTGAGCCCGTTGATCGGGTCCCCGCCGATGCCCACCGCGCTGCTCTGCCCGATGCCCAGCTCGCTGAGCTGCGCCACCGCCTCGTAGGTCAGCGTGCCCGAGCGGCTGACCACGCCCACGCGCCCCTTCTTGTGGATGTGCCCGGGCATGATGCCGATCTTGAGCTCCTCGGGCGTGATCGTGCCGGGGCAGTTGGGCCCCAGCAGCAGCGTCTTCTTGCCGCCGGCGGCCTCCTTGGCCTTCATCCTGTTGCGCACCTCGAGCATGTCCTTGATCGGAATGCCCTCGGTGATGCAGATGGCCAGGTCCAGGTCGGCCTGCACCGCCTCCCAGATCGCCGCAGCAGCCCCGGCTGGGGGGACGTAGATCACGCTGACCGTGGCGCCGGTCTGCGCCTTGGCGTCGTGCACGCTGGCGTAGATGGGGATGCCCTCGAAGTCCTCACCGGCCTTCTTGGGGTTGACCCCGGCCACGAAGCAGCTGGCGCCGTTGGCGTAGGCCACGCACATGCGGGTGTGAAACTGCCCCGTCTTGCCGGTGATGCCCTGGGTGATGACGCGCGTGTCTTTGTTGATCAGGATGCTCATGGTGTTCCTCAGGCCACGGCCGCAACGATCTTGGTGGCCGCCTCGGCCATGGTGTCGGCACTGATGATGGGCAGCCCGCTGTCCTGCAGCATCTTCTTGCCGATGTCCTCGTTGGTGCCCTTCATGCGCACCACCAGCGGCACCGAGAGGTTGACCGCCTTGCAGGCCTGGATCACGCCCTCTGCGATGGTGTCGCACTTCATGATGCCGCCGAAGATGTTGACCAGGATGCCCTTGACCGAGGCGTTGGCCAGCATGATCTTGAAGGCCTCGGTGACCTTCTCGGCGCTGGCCCCGCCGCCCACGTCCAGGAAGTTGGCCGGCTCCGCGCCAAAGAGCTTGATGGTGTCCATGGTGGCCATGGCCAGCCCCGCGCCGTTGACCAGGCAGCCGATGTTGCCCTCCAGCGAGATGTAGCTGAGGTCAAAGCGGCTGGCCTCGACCTCGGCGGGGTCCTCCTCGTCGAGGTCGCGGTAGGCGACGATCTCCGGGTGGCGGAACAGCGCGTTGCTGTCGAAGTTGAACTTGGCATCCAGCGCCTTGATGGCGCCCGAGCCCTCCAGGATCAGCGGGTTGATCTCGGCCAGGCTCGCGTCGGTGTCCATGTAGCAGGCGTAGAGCTTCTTGAAGACCTCCATCGCCTGGGCCTGCGACGCTGCGGGCACGCCGATGCCCGCGGCCAGCTCGCGCGCCTGGTCATCGCTCATGCCCGTGAGCGGGTCGACCAGGACCTTGAGGATCTTCTCGGGCGTCCTGTGCGCCACCTCCTCGATGTCCATGCCGCCTTCGGAGCTGGCCATCACGCACACCTTCTGCGTGGCGCGGTCGGTGAGCACGGCGGCGTAGTACTCGTGGCGGATGTCGGCCCCCTCCTCGACCAGCAGGCGGCGCACCTTCTGGCCCGCTGCGCCGGTCTGGTGCGTGACCAGCTGCATGCCCAGGATCTGCGTGGCCAGCGCCGACACCTCCGCGGCCGAGCGCGCGAGCTTGACGCCACCGCCCTTGCCGCGCCCACCGGCGTGGATCTGCGCCTTGACCACCCACACCGAGCCGCCCAGCCGCGCTGCGGCCTCCTCGGCTTCGCGCACGCTGAAGGCGGGGTAGCCCCGCGGCACCGGCACGCCATGCGCGCGCAGCAGTTCCTTGGCCTGGTATTCGTGGATCTTCAT
>JADZCL010000164.1 GCA_020851615.1 Rubrivivax sp. | reverse complement strand
CGTCGAACTTGCCCGGCACCTGCTTGTCCAGGCACTCCTTGAACCAGGTGGCTGCGCGCGTATGCACGAAGCTCGGGTTGGTGACGATGCCGATGTTGATCTTGGTCTGGGCACTGGCAGCGCTGGCCGCCGCCAGGCCGAGCAGGGCAAGCGCAAAACGTGCGTGCATGCTGGATCTCCGCAAAGAATGAAGACGAGGATCAGGACCCCGGAATGCCGTTGAGGATTGCGCAAAAGCCAACGCGATGTCAATGCAGCAAGCCCTCTGGCGGTATTGCCAGGACTGTCAATACCCGCCCTCACCTGCACGCACGGCCCCACGCTCGTGCTCGCGCTGCCAGACTCGGCGGCTGCCGCCGCGGCGGCGGTCGGCGGATTTGCCCGTGCGTGCAGCCCGATCGATCTCGAAGGCGCGCTCGCGCAGACGCAGCGCAAGCTGCGCCAGAGTCTGCACTTCCGCCTCGGAGAGTACGGAGAGCAAGTCGGTGTTGACCTTGCACACGCGCGGGAACAGCCGCGCATACAGATCGCGTCCCGCAGCCGTCAGCGCCACGCTGGCGCGGCGCCGGTCGGCCGGGTGCTGCATGCGCTCGATGAGCCCCTTGGCGTGCAGGCTGGTCAGGCCCTTGGAAGTCCGCGAGCGGTCCAGGCCTGCGTGTGCGGCAACCTGCGAGGGCGCCAGTGCACCGAAGGCCGCCAGCAACGCCAGGAACAGCCACTCACGCCGCGTGATTCCGTACTCGCCTTCACAAATGCGGATGACCGTCGACGAGTTGGTCGCGACGATCAGGTGCAACTGGAAGTTCACCAGATCGACGATGGTCCGCGGATCGCCCAACTGGGGCGCATCGTCTGCGCCATGCGGCCAATCGTGCGACGGGCGGCGATCAGGCATCGTGTCCCCCGGGATTTCTCGCTGGATAGTTGATTTCAAACATCATCGCCTCGCGGTCTATCGTGTGCGCCTGACCCAACAGCCGCAGCCACGTCTGCGACCCGCCGGAAGGATTGGCATGACGTCTACCCCTTCGGCACACCCGGTCCTGCGGGTGGCCGGACTCTCCAAGACCTATGGCAGCGGCACGCGCGCCTTCCAGGCCATCGCCGACGTGAGTTTCGAGGTCCGGGCCGGCGAAATCGTCTGCATCGTCGGACCATCCGGGGCCGGCAAGACGACCTTGCTGAAGTGCCTCTCGGGCCTGCTCGAGCGCAGCGCCGGCGTGATCGAGTGCGCTGGCGAAACCGTCCGCGGCACCCCCCGGCAGATGGCCCTCGTCTTCCAGGAATACGGGCGCTCGCTGATGCCCTGGCTGACCGTCGAGCGCAACGTGATGCTGCCCTTGCGCGGCAAGGGTATTGCCGAGGATGAGATGCAGGGCCGCATGCGCAACTCGCTGGCCGCGGTCGGTCTGGCGCAGGCGGCAAAGAAGTACCCCTGGCAGCTCTCCGGCGGCATGCAGCAGCGCGTGGCGATCGCCCGTGCGCTGGCCTACCGGCCCGAGGTGTTGCTGATGGACGAACCCTTTGCCTCGGTCGACGCGCAGACGCGCATGGACCTCGAGGACCTGGTGCTGCAGATCCGCGACGAGTTCGCGATCACCATCGTCTTCGTCACGCACGACATCGAGGAATCGATCTACCTGGGCGACCGCGTGGTGGTGCTCAGCCGCTCACCCACGCGGGTGCGGCGTGTGGTCGACGTGGCACTGGGCAAGGGGCGCAACCAGGTCGACACCAAGGGTCTGCCGGCATTCGACGAATACCGGCGCGAGCTGATGTCGCTGCTGGATCGGCAGATCCACCGTGATGCGACTGCGTGAGCCGCAGCGCGCCACAGGAACCTGGAGCCTCTGCGATGACCAACGCCCCCCGCACCCGGCGCAGTGTCGCTGCCTGCATCGCCACGCTGCTGGCCTCGCTCGCAACTGGTGTTCAGGCCGCCGAGCCGGTCAAGCTCAACATCGCCATGGTGCCCGTGCTCGACGCCGAGCCCTTCCTGTACGCGCAGTCCCGGGGTTACTACAAGGAGGCCGGCCTCGAGGTGACGTTCTCGACCAACGACTCGGGCCCTGCCGTCGTCACCGGCGTGCTGAACGGCAGCTACGACGCCGCAGCCGCTGCGTGGTTCCCGGTCGCGATCGCGATCTCCAAGGGCGCGAAGCTGAAATACGTGCTCACCGCCTCCACCGTCGGCAAGGGACCCGGGCAGGGCCACAGCGGCATCGTCGTCAAGCCCGATTCGCCCATCAAGGGCTACATGGACCTGGAGGGCAAGACGGTTGCAACCAACGCCCTCACTTCCTTGACGACCCTGGCTACGGCGATCGAGATGAAGGCGGCCGGCGCCGACCCCGCCAAGGTGAAATTCAGCGCACTGCCCTTCAAGACCGCCCTGCAGGCGGTGGCGCAGGGCCAGGTCGATGCCGCGGTCGTCGTCAGTCCGTTCCAGACCGAGGGTGAGCTTGCCGGGCTCAGACTCATCGGCGACCCGATCCGCGACGCCATGCCAGCCGACGGCGCCGGCCTCGTGCTCTTCACCAGCGAGACCAGCGCCGCACAGAAGGCCGCCGCACTGGCTGCCTTCACCCAGGCGACGCTGCGCGCGGGCGGCGAACTCAAGGCCAACCCCGAACTGCAGCGCCGGGTTGCGCAGGACGTGATCGGCCTGCCCGCCGACGTGGCGCGCAAGGTACCGCTGCCAGGCATCGCCAACCGGCCGATCAACGCCGATGCGCTGCAAAGGCAGCTCGACGCCGCCCACGCCTTCGGCCACCTGGCACGGCCGTTGAAGGCGGCCGACACGCTGATGCGTTGACCATGCACGGCGCCCGAATCGATCCCCCACCCCACGAGGAACCACGCCATGCCTGCCCGCAGCATCTTCCATCGGCGCCACCTGTGCACCGCCGCACTTGCCGTCGCTACGCTCGCTGCCTTCACGCACACGCTGCCCGCAGCGGCAGCCGAACTGACGCCTTTCAAGGTGGCGATGGTCAGCTCCATCGACACCATGCCCTACTTCTACGCGGCCCAGCAGGGCTACTACAAGGAGCTGGGGCTGGATGTCACGCTCTCGACCAACGACTCGGGCCCGGCCGTCGTCACCGGCGTGCTCAACGGCACCTATGACGCCGCCACGGCAGCGGCTTTCCCGATCCTGATTGCCATCAGCAAGGGAGCCGACCTGCGCGTGCTCGCCGGTGCGGTCGTCATCCGGCCGAACACGGGCAACAGCAGCCTCGTGGTCCGCAAGGATTCGCCCATCAAGGGCTACAAGGACCTCGAGGGCAAGGCGGTCGCGACCAACGCGCTGACCTCGCTCACCGTGCTGGCAACCAAGATCGGCGTCAAGGCCGCCGGTGGCGACGGCAACCGCGTCAAGTTCCTGGCCCTGCCGTTCAAGACCGCTTCGCAATCGGTGGCGCAAGGCCAGGCTGACGCGGCGGTGGTGATCAACCCCTTCGGCGTCGAGGCCGAGCAGGCCGGCATGAAGATCATTGCCGACCCGATCGGCACGCAGCTGCCCGCCGGGGCGCCCTACCAGATCCTCTTCACCGCCGCCAAGACGGCCCAGGGCAAGGCGGCACAGTTCCAGGCCTTCGAGAAGGCCACGCAGCGCGCCATCGAGCAGCTCAAGGCCGATCCGCAGCTGCAGCGCAAGCTCGCGGTCTCGCTGGTGGGCTACAGCGCCGAGGTCGCCAAGGCGGTGACGCTGCCCGAGTACACGACGGCCCGCATCGATCCGGGCGCCTTCCAGAAGTACGCCGACCTCGTTGCCGAGTACGGCTACAGCGCCAAGCCGGTCGAGGTTGCGAAGGTGACGATCACGCCGTGAGCACCGACACGGCGAACGCGGCGGCCGCCGCACAACTGGGCTGGGCAGAGCGCCTGAGCGCGTTCCGGCGCGGGCGACGCACCCGCTTTGCAGCCGCCATCGCCATCGATCTGGTGCTGGTCTACGCGCTGTGGGAGGTGCTGACCGCCACCGGGACGCTCTCGCCACGCTACTTTCCGCGCCCGCAGGCGGTGGTCGAGCGCCTGGGCGTGCTGCTCACGCAGATGTCCTTCTGGGCCGTCGTGTGGGCCACCGTGCAGTCGTGGCTGCTCGGGCTCGTGATCGGCTGCGTGAGCGGCACCATCGCCGGCGTGCTGCTGGGTTCGAGTGAGCGCGCATACCGCTTCTGCCGCGTGGTGATCGAACTGCTGCGGCCGATCCCACCCATCGTCATCCTGCCCATCGTGCTGCTGGTCCTGGGCGTCACGCTGCAGTTCAAGCTCGTGCTCATCTTCCAGGGCATCTTCTGGCTCATGCTGCTGCAGGCGATCTACGGCGTACGCAGCGTCGACGCGGTGATGCTCGAGACCGCCCGCAGCTACGGCATCTCGGGCCTGCGCCGCTTCTTCACCGTGCAACTGCCCGGCGCACTGCCCTTCATCGTCACCGGTGTGCGCATCGCGGCCATGTTCGCGCTCGTGGTCTCGATCGTCGCCGAGCTCGTCGGCGGCGCAGCGGGTCTGGGCAACGACATCCTCAAGGCGCAGAGCGCCGGCGACGACACGACGATGTACGCGCTGATCCTCTTCTGCGGTGTGCTGGGCGTCGTCATCACCAGCAGCTTCTCGGCGCTCGAGCGGCACGTGCTGTTCTGGCACCCGAGCCAGCGGAGCAAGACGCCATGAGAACCATCCCCGCCATGGTCTGGGAGCTGCTGCTGCCGCTGGCGCTGTTCGTCGCGTGGTGGGTGTGGTCGGTCACGGCCGGCCAGATGTACTTCCCGCCATTGCCCGAGATCCTGCGCGCCTTCGGCCACACCTGGTTCGGTGCCGGCTTCGTCGACCACATCCTGCCCTCGCTGCGCAATCTGGCCGTGGGCTATCTGCTGGCCAGTGCCGCGGGCATCGTCGCGGGCATCGCGATCGGCCGCAACGCCTGGCTGCACTGGCTGGTCGGTCCGATCGTCGAATACGCCCGTTCGCTGCCGCCCCCGGCGCTGCTGCCCTTCTTCATCCTCATCCTGGGCATCGGGTCCGAGATGCAGGTCGGCATCATCGCCTTTGGCGTGTTCTTCGTCGTGCTGCTCAACACCATCGACGGCGCGCGCAGCATCGAGCCCACGCTGCTCGAGGTGAGCACCGTCTACCGCGTCCCGCGCTGGTTGCGCTTCACGCACATCATCCTGCCCGCGGCCTCGCCGCAGATCGTCGCCGGGCTGCACACGGGCACGTCGCTGGCGGTGATCCTGATGGTCGTCAGCGAGATGGTGGCAGCCACGCGCGGCATCGGCTTCTTCACGCTGCAGGCGCAGCAGAACTTCGCCTTCGCCGACATGTGGTCGGGCATGCTGCTGCTGGCCATCATCGGCGTGCTCGTCAACCTGCTGTTCGTGCGGCTCGTCGAGCGCCCTGTCCTGTTCTGGCAGCGCGGCGCCGCCGGGGAGCGTTGAAGGCGCTGCACCCACCCTTTCGTTCACCATCCGCGAGGCCCGCGATGCGCCCCAACTTCATCTACATCGTCGCCGACGACCTGGGCGCCCACGACCTCGGTTGCTTTGGCGCCGACCCCGAGGTCTCGCCCCGCCTCGATCAGCTCGCGCGCGCCGGCCTGCGCTTCAGCCGCGCCTACTCGAATTCGCCGGTGTGCTCGCCGGCACGCTTTGCGATGATCACCGGCCGCTGGCAATACCGCCTGCGCGGCGCCGCCGAGGAGCCCCTGGCGCGGCGCTCGAACGTGCTGGGCCTGCCGCCGGAGCACCCGACGCTGCCTTCGCTCCTGCACGCCGCTGGCTATGACACCGCACTGGCCGGCAAGTGGCACCTGGGCCACCCGCCGTTGTTCGGCCCGCTGCGCAGCGGTTACGCGGAGTTCTTCGGGCCGCTGGGGGGCGCAGTCGACTACTTCTCGCACCTGGGGCCCAGCGGCACGCACGACCTCTGGGATGGCGAGCGCGAGGCGCACATCCAGGGCTACCTCACCGACCTCATCACGGAGCGCGCGGCGGCATACGTCGCTCGCGAGCGTGGCGATCGCCCCTTCTTCCTGAGCGTTCACTACACCTCGCCGCACTGGCCCTGGGAGACGCGCGACGACGAAGCCGAATCGGCACGCATCGGCTCGGACATCGCGCATCTGGACGGCGGCTCGGTCGAGATCTACCGCCGCATGGTCCAGCACATGGACGAAGGCATAGGCCGCATCGTCGACGCCATCCCGCCAGCGCGGCGCCACAACACCTTCATCGTCTTCGTCAGCGATAACGGCGGCGAGCGCTTCTCCAACAACTGGCCCTTCATCGGCGGCAAGATGGACCTGCTCGAAGGCGGCATCCGTGTGCCCCAGATCGCATGCTGGCCGGAGCGCATCCCGGCTGGCGGACACAGCAGCTGGCCCACGCTGACGATGGACTGGATGCCCACCATGCTCGCCGCGGCCGGCGTGGAGCCCGATCCCGCCTACCCACTGGACGGCATCGATCTCGCGCCGGTCCTCGCCGACCCGGCGTGGACGACCGAGCGCACGCTCTACTGGCGCATGAAGCACCGCCAGCAGGCCGCGTGTGTCGAAGGTCCGTGGAAGTACCTGCGCGTGGACGGCCACGAGTACCTCTTCGATATCGTCACCGACGGCCGCGAACGCGCCAACCTCGCCCACCGCCACCCCGAGCGCCTGGCCGCCATGGCAGGCCGCTGGCAGGCATGGGAGAAGACCATGCTCGCCATCCCCGCGGACGCACAGGTGCACCTGCTGTGGGATGAGAGTCACATGCCCCGGCCCACGCACTGACGCGTCCCCTGCCCGCGCGTGAAGCCGGCTCGCGCGGCGAGTCGGACATGGCGTGCAACCGCCAACCCGATCACGCAGCCCCCCCGCTGAAAGCGGCAGCCCGGCTACAGTATGCAGGCCTGCTCGTCGAAGTTGCGTATGCGCAAGCCGCCCACGCGTTCACCGCGGCGCGCTCAGGGCCACAGTCAGGGGATGCATGCACAGCCTGTCGCTTCGCGGTATCGATGAGCGGGGCCGCCACGGGGCCGCCGCGGCGGCGGACTGCGCCTGCAGCCGGTAGGGCGCGCATGTTCGGCAAGCCACTGGACTCGTACACGCTCATCCTGTCGATGGCGATGCTGTCCGTCCTGCTGACGGCGTTCAGCCTGATAACAGCCCGGAGCATGCCGGTCCGGCGCACCGCCCTGCACGCCTGGGGCCTGGCCACGCTGCTCAGCGGCGTCGGCCTCTTCCTGCTGCAGATGCGGCACGAATGGTCCTGGTTCATCACCTCGTTCATCGCCAACACGCTGGTCCTGCTCGGGGCCGCCTACGGACTGCTGGCCCACGACCGGCTGCTGGATCTCAAGCTCAACCGCGCACGCTACGCCGCCCCGCTGGTGCTGGGCTTTGCCAGCATTGCGTGCACGCATCTCTTCGGACTTCCGCAGCGGGTGATCGTCACCGCGGTCTCCGCGGCAATGGGCGGGCTGTTCGCCATGAACGCGATCGCCTTGCTGCAGTCGGCACGCACGCAGTGGCGCCTGATCACCGCTGTCAGCACGGCCACGATGCTGTTGCTCACCGCCGCACTGCTGGTGCGTGCGTTTGCCAGTGCCTTCGGCGCCGCCGACACGACCCGCTATGGCTCGTCGACGGCCACCAACCTCGGCCCGTTCCTGCTTGACCTGATCTATACCCTCAACTGCTCGCTGTGGATCTTCGACACCGTTCACGATCAGCAACGCCGCAGCGCCGAGGACGCCGCGCAGCGCGACGGGCTCACGGGGCTCTTCAACCGCAGCGCCTTCTTCGAACTCGCCGCCGCGACGCTGGCCAGGCAGCCCATGAAATCGTGCGCGCTCGTCATGCTCGACATCGACCACTTCAAGCGCATCAACGACTCCATGGGGCACGCGGCCGGTGACAGCACTCTGGCGCACGCCGCGCGGCAGATCTCGAGCTCGGTGCGTCTGCTCGATCTGGCCGGCCGCTACGGCGGCGAGGAGTTCTGCATCCTGCTGCCCGGGTGCGGCATCGACGAGGCGCGTGAACTGGCCGAACGCCTGGTGGCCGATGCGGCCCGGCAGAGCGTGCGGCTGCGCGACGGTCGTACGGCAAGCTATACGCTCTCCGCGGGCTACGCGGTCGCCGAGGTGCCGACGCAGCCCCACGCTGCCGACGAACTGTTGAGCATCCTGCTCGAGCGTGCCGACCAGGCGCTGTACGAGGCCAAGCACCTCGGCCGCAATCGTGCGGTCGGCGCCCGTCAGGCCCTGGCACCAGCCTGACGACCGTCAGTCAGGGACTCGGCAACGCTCTGGCGATCAGGGGCCGCCACCCGAACGGCGCCAGCAACCCTCACTCGAGCGGCGTCGTGCGTGCCTTGCGCAGCGGCTGCAACATGCTCTGCGCCACGAAGCGGCGCAGCAGCGGTGGCTCGGTGCCGACATGAAAGGCCAGCCGCTGTGTGCGCAGCTCCGCATCGAAGGCGGTGAAGCGCTCGAGCCGGCGCTGGTGCTCGATCCAGTTCTCGTCGACGAAGTACTCGACGTAGCGGCCCGGCACGGCGGTGTCGCGG
Organism: Rubrivivax sp.; assembly: GCA_020851615.1. Classification (GTDB taxonomy): domain Bacteria; phylum Pseudomonadota; class Gammaproteobacteria; order Burkholderiales; family Burkholderiaceae_C; genus Rubrivivax. The sequence continues at coordinate 5,076 of JADZCL010000164.1, read as the reverse complement.
AACAGGCCCCACGACAGCGCTCCCTGGCGCAGGCGCGCACGCCGCGTGCGCTCCATCACCGCTGCGAATTCCTCCGCGCGCGCCGGGTCGATCTGGTATTGCAGCGTGACCATCACCGGCCCTTCGTCAGGGCCCACTGCAAACGCCGGCTCGGGGACACCGGCTGTGCGCGCGGGCGAGAAATCAAGCTCCGCCTTCCAGTCCACCGACAGGCGCCGCGTCGCGAGGACCATCAGCAACCCAAGGGCCGCGGCCAGCAACACCGCGTTGCGCACCGAGGAGACGCTTGCCACCTGGCCCCAGACGAGCGAGCTGACCGCAGACCCGCCCATCAGCGCCATCTGGTAGATCGACATGCCGCGCGCGCGCACCCAGTCGGGCATGGCCTGCTGCGCCGACACGGTCAGCGAATTGGCCACCGAGATCCAGGCCATGCCGATCACGACCATCGCCGGCACGGCGATCCAGAGCTCGCCCGTCAACACGATGAGCGTCGACATCGCCGCGTGCACCAGCGTGCCAACGACGATGAACTGGTCGCGCGTGTAGCGTGCCCGCCAGTGGGGAAAGCGCATCGCCGCGACGATGGCGCCAACCCCCACGCACGAGAGCATGACCGTGAAGCTGCCCGGCCCGCCGCCGTGCAACTCGCGCGCCACCAGCGGCAGCAGGGCCATGAGCGCAGTCGCCTGCAGGAAGAAGAGGAAGATGCGCAGCATCACCACGCGCAGCCGCGTCGACTGCAGCGTGAAGACGACGCCGGTGCGCATGGCACCCCAGAAGCGCTCGCCGGGAAGCGTGCTGGTGCGGGGCTGGTGACGCCAGCGCAGGATGAGCACGAAGGCGACCGCCGCCAGCACGACGTTGACGACGAACACCGCGGCCGGACTGAAGGCCGCCAGCAGCGCGCCGGCCAGCGCCGGCCCGACGATGCGCGAGAGATTCATCGCGATACCGTTGAGCGCCAGCGCCTGCGGCAGCGCGGCCTTGTCGACGACCGCCGGCACGATGGCCGCGAACACCGGCCAGCGCATCGCCAGGCCGATGCCGTTGAGGAAGGTCAGCAGCAGCAGCAGCTCGGCGGTCAGGGCGCCAGCAAGCGACAGCATCGCCAGCACGGCCGCGATGACCGACACCCATAGCTGCGTGGTCGCGAAGTAGCGGCGCCGGTCGAGGATGTCGGCCAGCGCACCGCTGGGCAGGCCGAGCAGGAAGACCGGCAGCGTGCTGGCGGTGGACACCAGCGCCACCATCACCGGGCTGTCCGTGAGCGTCGTCATCAGCCAGGCGGCTGCGACGTCGTTCATCCACATTGTCAGGTTCGCGAACAGCCACGCCACCCACAGGCCGCGAAAGACCGGGCCTTGCAGCGGAGCCAGCGCAGGCGGAAGCGTCACCTGAAGCGGGGGCCCGATGGCCTCACGAATGGGGTTGGAAGGCTCGTCGGGCACGGGGCCAAACGGACAAGGCCCCGGCAATGCGGGGCCTTGGGCTCATTGTGCGCCGGAGTCGGCGCCGCCGTGGATCAGTGGAACTGCTCTTCCTCGGTCGAACCGGTGAGCGCCTTCACGCTCGAGCTGCCGCCCTGGATGACGGTCGTCACGTCGTCGAAGTAGCCGGCGCCGACTTCCTGCTGGTGCGACACGAACGTGTAGCCCTGCTCGCGCGCCTTGAACTCGGGTTCCTGCACCTGCTCGACGTAGTGCTTCATGCCTTCGCCGCGCGCATAGGCGTGCGCCAGGCGGAAGGTGTTGTACCAGTTGAGGTGGATGCCCGCCAGGGTGATGAACTGGTACTTGTAGCCCAGCGCGGAGAGCTCGTCCTGGAAGCGGGCGATGGTCTTGTCGTCCAGGTTCTTCTTCCAGTTGAAGGACGGCGAGCAGTTGTAGCTCAGCAGCTTGCCCGGGTGCTTGGCCAGTACCGCCTGCGCAAACTCGCGCGCAAAGCCCAGGTCCGGGGTGCCGGTCTCGCACCAGACCAGGTCGGCGTAGGCGGCGTAGGCCACACCGCGGCTGATCGCCTGCTCGAAGCCGTTCTTCACGCGGTAGAAGCCCTCCTGCGTGCGCTCGCCGGTCAGGAAGGGCTTGTCGTTGGCGTCGTGGTCGCTGGTCAGCAGGTTGGCAGCCTCGGCGTCGGTCCGCGCCAGCACGATGGTGGGCACGCCCATCACATCGGCGGCAAAGCGCGCCGCGATCAGCTTCTCAACCGCCTCCTGCGTGGGAACCAGCACCTTGCCGCCCATGTGGCCACACTTCTTGACGGCCGCAAGCTGGTCCTCGAAGTGCACGCCCGCGGCACCGGCGGTGATCATGTTCTTCATCAGCTCGAAGGCGTTGAGCACGCCACCAAAGCCGGCCTCGGCATCCGCCACGATGGGCAGGAAGTAGTCGACGTAGTCCTTGCCGCCGGGCTCGATGCCACGGCTCCACTGGATCTCGTCAGCGCGCTTGAAGGTGTTGTTGATGCGACGCACCATGGTCGGCACCGAGTCGTACGCGTACAGCGACTGGTCGGGGTACATGGTCTCGCTCGTGTTGCCGTCGGCTGCGACCTGCCAGCCCGAGAGGTAGACGGCTTCAAGGCCGGCCTTGGCCTGTTGCATGGCCTGGCCGGCCGTGATGGCACCGAAGGCGTTCACATAGCCCTTGGCGGCGCCGCCGTTGACCAGCGACCAGAGCTTTTCGGCGCCCCGCTTGGCCAGCGTGTGCTCGACATGCACCGAGCCGCGCAGACGCACCACATCGGCCGCGCTGTAGCCCCGCTTGAGGCCCTTCCAGCGCGGGTTCTCGGCCCAGTCCTTCTCGAGGGCGGCGATCTGCTGTTGACGGGTGGGGTGGCTCATCAAGGGGCTCCTGTGTGCGGATGGGAAAGCAGGGATTTCACGTTGAAGGTTAACGGCGCCGGCAAGCGATGCCAAGACTTATATCTTATAGAAGACATGCATTCGGCGGCCTATAAATCAACACGTTACGAATCCAATCCCGCATTGTGACAGCGCAATGACCCAGATCGGAAGATTTTGCTGCGCCGCAGAAGAGGTTGTTTCCGCATTACGAGATTCGCGCCTCGTCATGCAGGACGCAACGCGCGCAGCCCGAACCGCACACCGCAACCGATGCACACACGCCACGCCTTATCCTCGCGCGCTCCAGAGCCCTCGGTCGCCTCGCGCTGACACTGCCCTCGCGTGCCCTTCATCGCCCTCGCGCCGCCCTGGCTGCGCGCCTATCTCAGCCTCGCCGCCAGCATGGTCCTGGTCGGGCTCTACGTCGGCTTGTCCAAAGTCCTGGTGGCCGCAGTGCCCGTCTTCCTGCTGGCCTGGATGCGCTTTGGCATCGCGGCCTTGGCCATGCCGCACTGGGTGCCGGCCCGGGCCGGTGAAGCGCCGCTGTCGCGGCACGACCGGCGCCTGCTCTTCCTCGAGAGCTTTCTGGGCAACTTCCTGTTCTCGATCTTCATGCTCTACGGCGTGAAGCTCAGTTCGGCGTTGGCCGCTGGAATCGCCATGGCTGGCATTCCGGCTGCCGTCGCGCTGTTATCGCACTTCTTCCTTGCCGAACGCATCACGCCGCGCGTGGTGCTGGCGATTGCCTGCGCCGGCGGCGGCATGGCGCTGCTTGCCACGGCACGGGCCGATGGCAGCGCCGTTGCCGGCGCCTCGCCGCTGGGTTTTGGGCTGCTGCTGGCGGCTGTGCTCTGCGAGGCAAGCTACGTCGTCATCGGCAAGCGGCTCACGGGGCAGGTCTCCGCGCGCCGCATCAGCGCGATCATCAACCTCTGGGGCCTCGTGCTGGTCACGCCGCTTGGGCTCTGGCAAGCCCGGTCGTTCGATTTCAGCGCGCTCACGCCCGCGCTCTGGGCGCTGCTGCTCTTCTACGCGCTGGCCGCCAGCGTGGTGACGGTGTGGCTGTGGATGAAGGGCCTGCAACACGTGCCAGCCGCCCGCGCGGGCATCTTCACCGTGCTGCTGCCGGTAAGTGCGGCGGCAGTCGGCGTGCTGGTACTGGGCGAGCCTGTCACGGCCTGGCACGGCGCGGCCTTCGTGCTCGCGATGGCTGGCGTATTGCTCGCGACCTGGCCGGCGCGTCGCGAATCGGGCACCCCGCGCTGACTCAACCCGCGTCGTCTGCAGCAGCGGCGACCGGCCCCTGCCCGTAACCGCGGAACTTCTCGATCACCTCGGCCATTTCGGCAGCCGTGAGAAGAACCGGCTCCCCGGCGGCCAGCGCCGCCAGGTAACTCTGGCAGAGGGACTCGAGTTCCTGCATCACCTTGAGCGCCTGGCGCAGCGTGGCACCCGCGCTGACCGCGCCGTGCGTGGCCAGCAGGCAGGCCAGCCGGTCGTCCATCGCCTGCAGCACGGCGGCGGACAGGGCCTCGGTTCCGAACAGGTGATACGGCGCGCAGCGTACGCTGTCACCCCCGGCCACCGCGACCATGTAATGAAAGGCCGGCAGGTCGCGCCGCAGGCAGGCCAGCGCGGTCGCGTAGGGGGCGTGCGTGTGGACGATGGCGTTGAGCGCGGGCCGCTTGCGGTACAGCGCGGCATGCAAGTGCCACTCCGACGACGGCCTCAAGTGCCCGCGCGGCTTGCCGTCCAGGCCCAGCCAGACGAGGTCGCAGGGCGTGATCTGTGTGGCCTCCATGCCGGTCGGCGTGATCAGGCAGCCGGCACCCCAGCGCAGGCTCAAGTTGCCGCTGCTACCCCGGTTGAGGCCGCGGGCGTCGAGATCGCGCAGCGCAGCGACGATCTCCTCCCGCGCGGCAGCTTCGTCATCCGGGCAGGATGGCGCGTTCATGTGCGCTCGCGCAGGCGCCGCAAGCCCGCTTCCTGCGCCGCGAGCACGCCATGCTCGGTGACGAGCCCGCTCACCAGCCGCGCCGGTGTGACGTCGAAGGCCGGGTTGGCGGCCGCACTGGCAGGCGGTACCAGTTGCACCTCGATGAGGTCACCCTCGGCGCTGCGCCCGCTGATGTGCGTCACCTCGCGCGCGCTGCGTTCCTCGATCGGAATCTCGGCCACGCCATCGCGCACCGTCAGGTCCAGCGTCGAACTCGGCATCGCGACGTAGAAGG
>JADZCL010000163.1 GCA_020851615.1 Rubrivivax sp. | reverse complement strand
TGCTCGGCAGCCTTGCGGTACCAGGCGACTGCCTCATGATCGTCCTTTGCAACGCCTCGGCCGTCGGTGAAGGCAGTACCGAGCTTGGTCTGCGCCAACGCATTCCCCTGCTCGGCCGCCTTGCGAAACCAGGCGACGGCTTCACGATCGTCCTTCGCGACGCCCCGGCCGTTGGCGTAAATGGCGCCGAGGTTGACCTGCGCCGACGCATTCCCCTGCGCAGCCGCCTTGCGGTACCAGGCGACTGCTTCACGATCGTCCTTCGCGACGCCCACGCCATCTGCGTACATGACGCCCAAGACAAACTGTGCTCGCGCCTCGCCGCTTTCGGCCAGCGGCCGGAACTCCCTCATGGCGGCGTCGTACTTGCCGGCCTCGTAGGCGGCGAAGCCTTCATCCCAGCCGGCAAAGGCGGTCGTCGACAGTGCGACCGGCAGGGCAAGCGCCAGGGCCTTGAGCCAGCGCGCGAGTCGTCGTTTCATCGGATTGCTCTCCATCAAGGTTCGTTGCTTCGAAAGGGGTTCCGACTCGCGCGCTTCGAGCGGCCTCGCGGTGCGTTCGGTCGCGAGACGATTCGTCATCGCTATCGGTCTGCCGCGATCGCTCTTGAGCGCGCGGCGCCACTGTGCGCCGGGCCCGGATGCATCGGTACGCCGTTGTGACGAACGCCGCTCGGTGGACGACGAAACACAGCCGGCCGCGGACGAGGCCGTCTGTTTCGCCGCGCAATGGGCTGGCCGGCGCGGGTCTCGACGAGGCGAACGCCAAGCGCGCTGGCGCGCGCTCGATGCCCCGGCAGGCGCCTCGTATCAGCGCAAACCTGCGTGCGTGCGGCCCCGGCGCAGCGTTGGCGAGCTCGGGCCCGAGCGTCTCGGGCCGCTCGGTCCAGGTGCCGCCGCGATGCGCCTTGCGCGGCACTGGCCGCATTGCGGCGCCGTCGTAGTCGGGGCCGGCGTGAGGGCGCAGGCCGCACAAGCGGCCGAGATTCACGCCGATCGCTGCAAGCCCTTCGCGATGCGCGACGCGCTGCGCGCGATGCAGACCCGTGCCAACGTCTCGGCCGGGCAGTTCGTCGCCACCAGCCGGTGCTCGTCCCTCTATCGGGAGCTTCGTCGGATACCGGGTGCCGCGGACGCCTGCGGCGGGAATGATTCAGCCATCGGAACACTGAACACCCGAAAGGCCATCATGGATGCAACCCCGCTCATCGACGTCGTGATGTATGTCACCGTCGGCATCAACTTCGCCGTCGCCGCCGGGTTGCTGGCTACAGTCATCGCCGACCGCCGCAGCGGGCCGCAGGCACCCGCCCGCCGTCTCGTTTCCGTCGGCATCTGCCAGCCGGCGCCGGGCATCCGCGCGGCCCGTGCACACTTTCGCAAGCGGCCGCCCTCCGCTTCGTCCTTCGATGCCATCGGTTCGGCCGTGCACGTCCCGAACTGCCACAAGAACGCGGCCTGAGTGCCGAAAACCGTATCAGCCATGTTCAAGACTCTCAACTCGAAGAAGGCCCGGCTCTACATCCTGATGGCTGCAACCATCGTGGCAGGCATTGCGCTGATGAGCATGAAAGACGCCGGCGACGTGGTATCCGGCGCGGGATTCCTGATGTTCATGGAGGTGATCATGATCAGCGGCTACATGCTCTGCTCCGACGCCCGGGAGTCAGGATGGGCCAACCAGCTGCGCCCGCCTGAGCCCAGCGGCGGCTTGTTCCCTCACATCCCGACGTCGCGGCGCAGGTTTGTGCTGTATCTGGCTCTTTGGGTCGTCATGTACTGCGGGTCGGGCTGGGTGATGTTTCACGGCTTTGCAGACTCGCCTGCAGAAGTCGTCGCGCTTGACAGAGCAATAGGCGCAGGCCTGTTCGTGATGCTCATGCTCACGCACGTTGGCGAGACGATGAGCGTCATCATGGTCCGTCGATTCGGTTCGACGCCGCCTAAAAGAGTCGTCCTCGCTTACGTCTTGATCTATGCGATCGTCGGCATGGGCCTGGGGACGTGGGTCGCTTTCCGCCTTGCCGTTTGGCTCGAGGCGGAGACTTCGCAGGCCTGGGTCGAGTTGATGCTCGTGCCGCCAGCGGAAGTCGCACTCTTCGCGATCGGTGTCTGGGTGCGCGACGTCCACGTGACGCAGTGGAAACGCCGCGTCGCCGAGCAGGCAGCGCGTGCCGAACGGGCGGAGATGGGGCGCAAACTTGCCGAGGCGCAGTTGGCGATGATGCAGGCGCAGATCGAGCCGCACTTCCTCTACAACACGTTGGCAAGCGTCCAGTACCTGGTGCGCCACGACTCGCGGGCGGCCGACTTCCTGCTCACGCAGTTGATCCGCTACCTGCGGCACGCCATGCCCAGGCTGCGCCAAACTATGAGCACGCTCGAGCAGGAGTTCGAACTCGCCGACGCCTATCTGCAGATTGCCCGCTTGCGAATGGGCGGGCGCCTGAGCGTGACGGTCGAATTGCCCGCCGCGTTGCATGAGGTGCCGTTTCCGCCGCTGATCTTGCAAACGCTCGTCGAGAACGCGCTCAAGCATGGCGTCGAGCCCAAGCCCGGCGATGCCCGCATCGAGGTCAGCGCCGAGCGCCGGGATGGCGTGGTGCTGCTGCAGGTCACGGACAACGGTGTCGGCCTGGGCGCCACGAAGGCGACTGCCGGCAGCGGCACCGGGCTGCCCAACATCCGCGAACGCTTGCAAGGCATCTACGGCGATCTGGCAAGCCTGTCCGTCGTCGGCAATCCCGCTGGCGGCGTGACATCGATCGTCGCGTTGCGCCTGGCCTGCGAATCACTTTCCCGAACCCTGTCCGAAGGAAGTACCGAATGAAGATCCATGTCACGCGCACCGCGTTCACGCTCGCGCTGCTGACGGCTGCCGCCGCCGCCCAGGCAAGCGCGGGCCCGTTCAGCATCGCCATCGGCGCCACGCCGTGCGCGGATGCGATGAAGAAGATCGGCGCTACGGCGTTGGACGGCGACGCGAAGGCCGGCGTCGGAATTGCCGAGTCCAATGCGGTCGATCACCTTTACCCCGGCGCCAAGACCGCTTTGATCTTCTGCGACGCGGGCAAGGTCGAAATGGCGGGCTTCGGGGTCAACAAGAGCTTCGGCAACCCAGCGGGCCAGGAGCTCTACAAGAACCTGAGCGCCAAGTACAAGCGAATCGGCGGCGGACCCATCCCCAATGTGGGCAATGGATACGCGCTGTTCGACGCCGGAGACGCGATCGTCGAGCTGGATTCGCCGCACCTGTCGTTCGAAGTCAGCGTGACCTACTACTCGAAAAAGGTGTGGGCAGCGCGCCAGACCCGGCAGCAGGAACGGGCGGCCAAACAAGCCAGAGCCAAGAAAGACGCGCTTTGAGCGCACTTGCACCTTCTGTCCATCCCGGAGTCACGACATGCCCACCGCCATCCTCGCCGACGACGAACCGCTGATGCGCGCCGCACTGCGAGATCACCTGCACGACCTCTGGCCGGCACTGCAGATCGTCGTCGAGGCCGACGACGGGCCGACCGCGCTGCTCAAGATCGAGACGCACCGACCCGACGTCGCGTTCCTGGACATTCGCATGCCGGGCATGACGGGTCTCGAGGTGGCGCGCGCCATGACTTGCCGCAGCCTGGTCGTCTTCGTCACCGCATTCGAGTCGCATGCGGTCGAGGCGTTCGACACCAACGCGCTGGACTACGTGCTCAAGCCGGTGGAGCCCGCCAAGCTCGTCAAGGTCATCGCCAAGCTCGAGCGCCAGCTTGCCGACGGCGTGCCCCTGGGCGCCGGACGGCTGCTGGAGGCCCTGGCAAAGATGGGCGTGGAGCCGCCTCGACAACCGATGGCGCTCGCCCCGCCGGCGCGAGACCCGCGGAGGCTGGAGTGGCTGCAGGTGGCCAGCGCGCGCGGCGATCAGGTCAGCATGATCCATCTGCACGACGTGCTGTATTTCGAGTCGGATACCAAGTACACGCGCGTCGTCACCAAGGACAGCTCGGGGCTCATCCGGCTGTCACTCAAGGAAGTGCTCGAGCACGCCGACGCGGCAGCCTTCCTGCAGACGCACCGCAGCACGGTGGTGAATCGCCGCGCGATCAAGTCGGTGCATCGCAACGGCGAGACCGTCGAGATCGAGCTCAAGGACCGCCCCGAAAGGCTGAAAGTCTCGGCGGCGAATCATCACTTGTTCAGGGCGATGTGAGGATCGCTGCGCCGACGTACCGCTTGTCGCGTGCCCCACTGCGGCCGACATCGGTGGCCGCAGCTGGCCGCTCGATCAACGCGACACCGATCGCGAGCGCAGCTGCAACGGTGAGCGGTGAACGCTGGCGATCGATCTGCGGCGATGCGACGAGTCATGCGGCCGCAGCCCGAACCCAGGCCCACCGACCGGAGCAGACCTCGCTGTACCGCCTAGTGCAGCAGCATGCGGCCAACTTCATCGCCCACACCGAGGCCAGCACTAGCGCCGAGTTGCCCCGGTTCATCAAGGACGAGTTCGACGCCTTCCTCGAGTGCGGCATCCTGGCCCACGGCTTCCTGCGGCTGCGCTGCGGCGAGTGCGGCAACGACAAGCTGCTGGCCTTCAGCTGCAAGCGGCGCGGGTTCTGCCCATCATGCGGCGCGCGCCGGATGTCGCAGACCGCGGCGCACCTGGTCGATCACGTCATCCCGCACGTGCCGGTGCGGCAGTGGGTGCTGTCGTTGCCGATCCCGCTGCGCGTGCTGCTGGCCGCGCAGCCCGCGCTGGTCACGCCGGTGCTGCAGGTGGCGCAGCGCGTGATTACGCGCCATCTGCTGGATGCTGTGGGGCTCAAGGCCGACGAAGGCCATGGCGGCGCGGTCACGCTGATACAACGCTTCGGCTCCGCGGCCAACCTCAACATACATCTTCACGGCCTGCTGCTGGACGGGGTGTACCGGTGTGGTGCCGATGGCGTGCCGGAGTTCGTCGAGGTGGGTTCGCCCACCGACGACGAGGTGCATGCGCTGCTGCAGGCGATCATTACCCGTCTGATGAAGATGCTCACGCGCCGGGGTGTGCTGGTTGAGGACATGGGCCAGACCTACCTGGCCGAGCCGGATGCCGACGGCGAGGAGTCGCGCACCCTGCGGCCGCTGCAGACGGCGGCCGTCACGTACCGCATCGCCTTCGGCCCACGCGCCGGGCAGAAGGTGCTGACCCTCAGGGGTGCGATGCCGCGCGAGAGTGCAGCGCGCAAGCCCCTTTGCGCCGACATCGACGGCTTGAGCCTGCATGCTGCGGTGCGGGTTGAGGCACACGACCGCAAGCGGCTGGAACGGCTATGCCGCTACATCACCCGGCCGGCGCTGTCCGACCGACGGGTGCAGCTCAACGAAGCGGGGCAGGTGGAGCTCAAGCTCAAGACGCCTTGGCGCGACGGAACGACGCGCTTGGTCATGAGCCCACTGGAGTTCATGCAGCGGCTGGCGGCGCTGGTGCCGCGGC
>JADZCL010000162.1 GCA_020851615.1 Rubrivivax sp. | reverse complement strand
GCGGGAAAGACGGCCGAACAGGCACGCTTCACGCCGCTGGCCGAGGCCGGGGCGGGGCACACCACCCACTGACCCTGAGCGATGGCTACCGGGCGGGGTCTGGATGCCGAAGACGCGCTCGAGCAGAGCCGCGTCCAGGCGGTGGTGCCCGCAGCGGGATTCAGTCGTCTGGCTGCAGGGTGTCGATCGCGCCGCTGTGGCCATCCACCCGCAACTCGACCTCGCGACCCTCGCTGTCCTGTGCCTCGACCTCGTAGTGGTCGTCCTCCCACTCGATCTCGCTGATGGCTCGGTAGCCGGCGGCGGCCACGAGCTGGTAGACATCGCCGATGGTCAGCTGCGCGCCGGCGGGGGCCAGCGGGTCGACCCCCCGCAAAGCGGTGCGCTGCGCCTGCAGCAGCGCCAGCGCGAAGCGGGTCGTGCTGATGCCAAGCTCCAGCATCCAGCCCCAGTTGGCCGGTGCAGGCAGAAGGGGCAGCGGCGGCTGAGGGGGCAGGGGCGCGCCCTGGGGGGCGGCCTCGGGTCGGGTGCTGGAACGGGTCTTGGGCGTGGCATGCGGCTTGGCTGTCATGGCGCGGGTGATGTCGATGGGTGGGTGGTGCGGACGATAGGGCAGGGCGGCCTTGGCCCTCAAGCGGCCAGCAGATCGAGCAGCGTACGCGACACGACCTTTGTCGCGCGGCGCAGGTCCTCCAGCACGATGTGCTCGTCGGCGCGCTTGGCGTTGGACTCGAGCACGGTGCGCGGGCCGGCGCCGTAGATGACTGCGGGGATGCCGCGCTCGCTGAAGAGGCGCGCGTCGGTATAGAGCGGCGTGCCGCAGGCGGGGATCGGTTCACCGAAGACCTCGCTGGCGTGCCGGCACAGCGCCTCGACCAGCGGCTGGTTGCCTGGCAGCGGCTGCATCGCGCGAGCCAGCAGCAGCCGCCTGATGTCGACGCGGGCGCCAGGCAGGCTCGTCGCGGCACGCTCGATCAGCGCGCGCAGGCCGGCCTCGACCTGCACCGGGTCTTCCTCGGGGATCATGCGGCGGTCGATCTTCAGCACCACCTTGCCCGGCACGACGTTGGTGTTGGTGCCGCCGGCGATCTGGCCGACGTTGATGTAGCCATGCTCGATCCCGGCGACGCCGCTGCGCTGCTGCGCCAGGCGCGCGTTCTCTTCGTAGAGCGCGCTCAGCACGCGGTTGGCGGCCTGCAGCGCGTCGATGGCGGTGCGCGGCACGGCGGCGTGGCCCATCTTGCCGTGCACGACGACCTCCAGCTGCAGGCAGCCGTTGTGCGCGGTGACCACCTGGTAGCTGAAGCCCGCGGCGATCTCGAGGTCGGGCTGCGTGAGGCCTTGCTCGAGCAGCCAGCCCGGCCCGAGGAGGCCGCCGAACTCCTCGTCGTAGGTGAAGAGCAGGTCGATGCCGCCGGCCAGCGGGACGCCCGCGGCCTCGAGCGCACGCGTGGCGAAGACGAAGGTCGAGAAGTCGCACTTGCTCACCGCCGCGGCGCGGCCATAGAGCTTGCCGTCCTGGATCACGGCGCCGTAGGGCGGATGCGTCCAGCCGTCTCCGGGCGGCACCACGTCGCCGTGCGCGTTGAGCGCGACGATGCGCCCGCCCGCGGCATAGCGGCGCTGCACGACGAGGTTGGTGAGTGACTGCAGGCCGTAGGCGTGCACTTGCGCAGCCGGCACTTCGTGCGCTTGCGCCTGCCAGCCCATGGCGGCCAGCAGCTCGCGTGTGCGCAGCGCGTGCGGCGTGTTGTCGCCCGGGGGCGTGTCGGTGGGCACGCGCACGAGCTCCTGCACGAAGCGCAGCTGGTCGTCGAAGTGTGCGTCGACAAAGGCGTCGAGCGTGGCATAGGCGGTGGCTGGACTCATGGCGGGTCGGCGGCGAGTTGATCGAGCAGCGACTGGAAGGCGAGCACGGCCAGCTCCATGTCGTGGCTGGTGGTGGACTCGAGCGGGTTGTGGCTGATGCCGGCGTTCTCGCCGCGCACGAACAGCATGGCCTGCGGCAGCAGTTCGTGCATCTTCATCGCGTCGTGGCCGGCTCCGCTGGGCATGCGTTGCACCGGCAGCCCGAGGGCAGCCACCGCGCGCTCCCAGCGCGCCTGCCAGGCCGGCGCGCTGGGTGCCGCGGCGGCACGCATCGTCTCCTCGACGCGGTGGCTGACGCCCCGCCGCGTGCAGAGGGCATCGAGCTCGGCCAGGATGTCGCGTGCGCAGGCGTCGCGCACGGTGTCGATGGTGGCGCGGATGTCCAGACTGAAGCGGCAGCGCCCGGGGATGACGTTGATCGACCCGCTGGGCACTTCGAGCATGCCCACGGTGGCGACCAGGTCGGGCACCGTGGCGGCGCGCCGCTCGGTGTAGAGCAGCAGCTCGGCGGCGGCGGCGGCGGCGTCGCGGCGGCGGTCCATCGGCGTCGTGCCGGCGTGGCTGGCCATGCCCAGCACCTCACAGGCGTAGCGCACGCTGCCGTTGATCGAGGTGACCACGCCCAGCGGCAGGTCGAGTTCGGCCAGCACCGGCCCCTG
>JADZCL010000161.1 GCA_020851615.1 Rubrivivax sp. | reverse complement strand
CCTTGCCGCGCATCTACTGTGTGAACTGGTTCCGCAAGGGCGCCGACGGCAAGTTCGTCTGGCCCGGCTACGGCGAGAACATGCGGGTGCTCGAGTGGATGCTGGGCCGCCTGCAGGGCCGCGCGGGCGGCAGCGAGAACGTCTTCGGCCTGAGCCCGCGCTACGAGGACCTGCGCTGGGATGGCCTCACGTTCACGCGCGAACAGTTCACCGCGGTGATCGGCATCGACAAGGCCGCGTGGCAGCAGGAACTGGCACTGCACGAGGACTGGTTTGCCAAGCTCGCGCACAAGCTGCCTGCGGCGCTGCCCGCGACGATGAAGCGCATCGAGGCGGCGCTCGCGGCTTGAAGCTGCAACTGCTCTCGGATCTCCATCTCGAGACCGAGAGCTTCCTGCCACGGCCGCAGGCCGGCGCCGAGCTGCTGGTGCTGGCCGGCGACATCGACGCCACCTGGCGCGCGCTGGCGCGCTTTGCGCACTGGCCGGTGCCGGTGCTCTTCGTGCCCGGCAACCATGAATTCGACGGCCGCGACGTCGACACCGTACTGCCGGCGCTGCGCACGCATTGCGTGGCGCTGGGCATTCGGCTCCTGCACCGTGACGCACTCGTGCTCACCGGTGCCGACGGCGTGCGCGTGCGCTTTGTCGGGGTGGTGCGCTGGAGTGACTTCGACGTCTTCGGGGCGCCGGCGCGGCCGCGGGCGATGCGTGCGGCGGGCTACTTCCTGCGCGTGATGGGTGCGCGCTGGCGTGGCCAGCCCTTCGACGCCGAGGCCTTGCGCGCCCTGGGCCTGGCCGATCGGGCCTGGCTGGAGAACGAGTTGGCGCAGCCTGCGCGCGGGCGCTGGCAGCGCACGGTCGTGGTCACGCATTTCGCGCCCAGCCTGCGCAGCGCCGACGCCCGCTTCGGTCACCAGCCGGGCACGGCCAGCTTCTGCAACGCCGACGACGACCTCATCCCCCGTGCCGACCTCTGGCTGCATGGTCACCTGCACTGCCGCCACGACTACACGCAGGCCCGGGCCGGCCTGCAGCCCACGCGCATCGTCTGCCGTGCGCGTGGCCTGGCACGCAAGGGCGAGGTGGCGCAGGATGCGCCGGGCGGGCTGATCGAGGTCTGACCGCGGCCCGGGCCCGCATGCCCGAGAAGCGAACCCACGCGGTCAGTCCGGCTTGGGTCACACTGGGGCCTGCCGCACGGTTGCGGCTGCGAGGAGACGAGCTTGAAGATCCTGGTCGCCGTCGACGGCAGTTCCTACACCAAGCGCATGCTGGCCTACCTCTCCGCTCACGACGAGTGGCTTGGTGGCGCACATGCCTATTCCGTGATCCATACCGTGGCGCCGGTGCCCCAGCGTGCCGCCGCGGTGCTCGACAAGCAGACCTTGAAGGACTACTACGAGGCCGAGGCCGAGAAGGTCTTCAAGCCGATCCGCACCTACTTCGGGCGGCGCGGTATCGCCGCCGAGTACCTCGCCCGCGTCGGGCAGGCCGGCGACCTGATCGCCGGCGTCGCCAAGAAGGGCGACTTCGACCTGCTGGTGATGGGGTCCCGCGGCCATGGTGCACTGGCCGGGCTGGTGATGGGTTCGGTGGCCACCAAGGTGCTGGCCAACTGCGACACCCCGGTGTTGCTGATCCGCTGAGCCCGCTGGCGTCCTCACCCGGTCGCGCGCTGGGAGCGACGCTGCCACCAGGGGGCCGCCTGCGTGGGTTGCGCCGGCTCCGGCGCGTCTTCGGGCAGCATGCTCAGATCGAGTCCGAAGGCGGTGCCGAGATCGGCGGGTTCGTACTCGGGGGCTGATGTGCGGCCGCGGCGCCGCCACAGCGCAAGCAGACGCAGGGGAATGCTGGATTCGCTCATGGTGGTGTGCCTCATGCAAGCCGACGCTGGCGTCCAGTGTGCGTCCTTGTCGTGGCTGCGGAATCCCCGAAGTAGGTGACGCGCGTGCCTCAATTCACGTCGTGTGTCACCGTGTGTTGCGCCCGCGCCGGCCGCGGCTGCCGCGCCCGCTGCCGGCGGTGCGCGCACGCGCGGGCGCAGCGCGGCGCGGACGGGTCACGTCGGCGATGAGCATCACCGCACGCACGAGATCCTGCACGGCCTCGGCGAGGTCGGTGGGCGGCTCGATCTCCTCGATGACCGCCTGCAGCGCGTCGGCCTCTTCCAGGTCTTCGGGTGCAAAGTGCAGATACAGCAGCGCCAGCGGCTCGATGAGCGCCGGGTCATCGTGCGCCAGCAGCGCCGGGTAGCGCTCCTGCGCGGCCGCGAAGCCCGCCACCCAGGGCAGCAGGGCCTCGCTGGGCGACGCCGCGATGTCGAGCTCGAAGATCCAGGGGTCGAACCAGTCGCGCCGCGCAATCGCCTGCTCGAGCTCGGCCTGCCGGCGCAGGACCAGCGCCTGCAGCGGCCCTGCATCCCAGCCCGGAGCCGGCGTGCGACCGTCGAGATCGAGCACCGCGGGCCACCAGTGCGCAAGCGGCACCGGCTGCGGCTGCAGCAGCACGCCGCACAAAAAGCCGTCGAGCGCGCACAGGTCCAGCGGCTCCAGCGGCGCGGGCACGTCGTCCAGCAACTGCTGCAGGGTCTGCAGTTCGTCCTCGCGCAGTGCGCCGGTGGGGGTTGTCATGCCGGCATTCTCGCGCGCGCAGGCTTTTCCTTAGACTGCCTGCCTTCACATCCCGAGGAGAAGACCATGGGCGCGGCCCCCGCATTCGATTCGCCAGCCGACGTCGGTCACTGGATTGCCGGCGCGGCCACGCGCGGCGCGGCGCGACGCAGCCAGCCGATCTGGAACCCGGCCACCGGCGCGGTCGCGCGGCAGTTGCTGCTGGCCGAGGAGGCCGACGTTGCGGCCGCCGTCGCCGCTGCGGGTGCCGCCCAGCCGGCCTGGGGCGAGTTGCCGCCGCTGCGCCGCGCGCGCGTGCTCAACGCCTTCCTTGCGCTGCTGAATGTGCACAAGGACGAGCTGGCGGCAATGATCACTGCCGAGCATGGCAAGGTCTTCAGCGACGCGCAGGGCGAGGTCATGCGCGGCATCGACATCGTCGAGTTCGCCTGTGGCATCCCGCAGCTCCTGAAGGGTGACTTCACCGACCAGGTCTCCACCGGCATCGACAACTGGACGCTGCGCCAGCCCCTGGGCGTGGTGGCCGGCATCACGCCCTTCAACTTCCCGTGCATGGTGCCGATGTGGATGTTCCCGGTCGCGCTGGCCTGCGGCAACGCCTTCGTGCTCAAGCCCAGCGAGCGTGACCCGAGCGCCAGCCTGCTGATGGCGCGATTGCTGCAGCGCGCCGGCCTGCCCGATGGCGTCTTCAACGTCGTGCAGGGGGACAAGCTGGCGGTCGATGCGCTGCTGGCACACCCCGACGTGAAGGCGGTGAGCTTCGTGGGCAGCACGCCGATCGCGCAGCACATCTACGAGACCGGGGCGCGGCACGGCAAGCGGGTGCAGGCGCTGGGCGGGGCGAAGAACCACATGGTCGTGCTGCCCGACGCCGATCTGGACCAGGCGGTCGATGCCTTGATCGGCGCGGCGTACGGCAGCGCCGGCGAGCGCTGCATGGCCATCAGCGTGGCCGTGCTGGTGGGTGACGTGGCCGAGCGCATCGTGCCGCGCCTGGCCGCGCGCGCCCGCACGCTCGTCATCCGCAACGGCATGGACCCGGCCGCCGAGATGGGGCCCATCGTCACCGCGCAGGCGCGCGAGCGCATCGAGGGCTACATCGCGCTGGGCGTGGAGGAAGGCGCGCAGCTGGTCGTCGACGGGCGCGGGTGCCGTGTCGCCGGCCACGAGGGCGGCTTCTTCACCGGCGGCACGCTCTTCGACCATGTGCACCCGCAGATGCGCATCTACCGCGAGGAGATCTTCGGCCCCGTGCTGGCCTGCGTGCGCGTGCGCGACCTCGCCGAGGCGGTGGCGCTGGTCAACGCGCACGAGTACGGTAACGGCGTGGCCTGCTTCACCAGCGACGGTGGGGCCGCGCGCGCGTTCACGCGCAGCATCGAGGCCGGCATGGTCGGCATCAACGTGCCCATCCCGGTGCCCATGGCCTGGCACGGCTTTGGCGGCTGGAAGAAGAGTCTCTTTGGCGACATGCACGCCTACGGCGAGGAGGGCGTGCGCTTCTATACCCGGCAGAAGAGCGTGATGCAGCGCTGGCCCGACAGCATCGGCAAGGGCGCCGAGTTCGTGATGCCCACGGCGCGCTGAGCGGGGCTGCAGGCCGGTGCTGCAGCCGCCGCCTGACCCGCGGTCAGCCGGCGCGCAGGTAGTCCTCGAAGGCTGCAACGTCCAGCGGCCGTGCGAAGTGATAGCCCTGGAACTCCTGGATGCCCAGGCTGCGCAGCCAGCGGTGCTGCTCGGCCGTCTCCACGCCTTCGGCCACCGGGCGCAGCTTCAACGCGCGGCACAGGCTGACGATGGCGGCCGTCAGCACCCGCTCGTGCCCGGGGGCCTGCACGAAACGGCGGTCGATCTTGAGGGTGCTGAACGGAAAGCGTTGCAGGTAGGCCAGGTTCGAGTAGCCGGTGCCGAAGTCGTCCAGCGCGATCGACACCCCGAGCCCGCGCAGCGCCCGCAGCGTGGCCAGCGGTCGGTCGTCGTCGGCCAGCAGCATTGATTCGGTGATCTCGAGCTCCAGCGCCGCAGCCGCGCAACCCGTGCGCGCCAGCGTCTGCTGCAACTCGTCGACCAGCGCAGGGTCCTCGAACTCGCTGGAGGACAGGTTGATCGACAGCTGCAGCGGCCAGCCGGCGCCGCGCCAGGCCACCTGTTGCCGGGCTGCCATCTCCAGGACCTGCCGACCGAGCTCGCGCATGCGCCCCATGCTCTCGAGCACGGGAATGAAATCCCCCGGCATGACCAGGCCGCGCACGGGGTGGCGCCAGCGCACCAGCGCTTCGGCGCCGTCCGTGCGGCCACTGCCTACGCGCGGCTGGTAGAAGAGCATGAACTCGCGCCGGGCCAGTGCCTGTCTCAGGTCATCCTCGAGTTCGGTGCGCGCGCGCAGCTGCTCGGTCGACCCCGGTTGATAGAAGCTCAGCGAGTCGCGGCCGGCCGCCTTGGCGCGGTACATCGCCAGGTCGGCGTGCTGCAGCAAGGTCGCAAAGTCGCTGCCGTGGTCCGGGAGTACGCTGGCACCCACCGTGGCGGTCACGCGCGCCTGGCGCCCTTCCAGCGCGTAGGGCTGCGACAGCGCCTCGCGCAGCCGCAGGTGGATGTGCGCGATCTCGTCGCGCACCTGGGGGGCGCACAGCAGCACGATGAATTCGTCGCCGCCAAAGCGCGCCACGATGTCGCCGTGGCGCACCGCGCCGCGCAGCCGCTGGGCCACCTGCTGCAGCAACTGGTCGCCGGCGGCATGGCCCCAGGAGTCGTTGATGTCCTTGAAGTGGTCGAGGTCGATGATGACCACCGCCGCCTGCAGCGGCTGCGCGGCAGGCGACTGGGCCACCTGCATGGCCAGGCGCTCGAACGCGCGCTGTGCGTACGCGCGATTGGGCAGGTCAGTCAGGCTGTCATGGTCCGACAGGTACAGTGCCTGCGCCTCGCTCTGCTTGAGCGGCGTGACGTCGGTCTCGCTGACCAGCAGGGCCGCTTCGCCCGTGACCGCATCCAGCCGCCGGCGCGCCGACACCTCGTGCCAGCTCTGCCCGGCACTGGTGTGCACCGCCATCGTCAGCGTGGCCTCGCCCGCATGCGCCAGCGCCGCGGCCAGCTGCTGCCAGGCCTGCTCCTGGACGAAGCGCTGCGACAGCGTCTCGCGGGCATCGCGGACGGAACTGCGCGAGGCGGGGTTGCGCCATAGCGGTGCGCCCTCCAGCGTGTACAGCGCAATCATCATCGGCGTGTGCAGCAAGGCCTCCACCGAGCGCAGCGACTCCGGCGACTGCGTGCCGACGCGCTCGCCCTGGCACAACATGGCCATGCGTCCATCGGGCAGTGCCCAGCCGCTGTAGTGGACGTGCAGCGGCACCGGCTTGCCGCCCGGGTAGATCGTCCACTGCTCGTTGAAGGTGGCATCGCCGCACTGGAAGTCGGCCTGGTATTGCGCCAGACGGGTGGCCACCGATGCGGACATGTCACGCCCCATGTCGCGTGCGCACAGCTCGGGCAGGCTGCTTGCGCGCCAGACCTGCAATGCGGGCGCGTTGGCCCAGTGGATGCGGCTGCGGTCGATGTCGAAGATCCAGATCGGCATCTGCAGGCGCGCAAAGGCGCGCAGTGCGATGGCCTCGTGCTCGCAGGGGGCCACCGGCGCTGCGCCCGACCGGGTGTTGCGCATGTTCAGCGCGGCAGCAGCGCGTCCAGGCTGGGAATCGACAACGCCTGTGCCACGCGTGCCAGCCAGGCACGCAGCGCGGGCTTGAGGCTGTTGCCCGAACCGGCCGTGTAGTAGAGCGTGTGGGGCATGGCGTGACCTCCGCGGTCCGCAAGCGCGCGCTGCGGACTGATCGTGCTCGCTCTTTTCGGAGCACGCGGCGCGGACTTTAGGCTGCGGGTGCCGATGCCGGCAGGTGTTCACGCCCCTGGGGCCTGGGGCCCGGCGACTGTCAGCGCGGCACAACGAAGGTCGACTTCTCCTGCAGCTGGATCGAGGCGCTCGCGCCGGGTGCGCCCTGGCGCTCGATCCCGAAGCGGATCGGGTGCGCGCCGGGCCCGGCCTGCGTCGCGCTCGCGTGCGGGATCTGCACGTGCAGCGTCAGCCACTGGGCCGCGGCGGGAGCGAGGTCCAAGCCACCCTGCTCGACGATGGCGATGCCTGGCAGGCCCTCGACCGTGAAGCGGTAGGCCTGCGGCTGCTCGGACTGGTTCATGACCTGCAGGCGATAGATGTTCTCGATGCGCCCGTCGTCGACGAGACGTGCCAGCGACGCGCGATCGCGGACCACGTCAACGCGCAAGGGCGCGCGCGTGGCGATGCTCCACGCGAAGGCGGCCACGATCACGCCCAGGATGGCGGTGTAGACGAGCACGCGCGGGCGCAGCACGCGCGCCCACATCTGCTGCCGAGTCAGGCGCTGCGCGAGGCCGTTCTGCGTCGTGTAGCGGATGAGGCCGCGCGGGTAGTCCATCTTGTCCATCACGCCGTCGCAGACGTCGATGCACGCCGCGCAGCCGATGCACTCGTACTGCAGGCCCTGGCGGATGTCGATGCCGGTCGGGCAGACCTGCACGCACAGCGTGCAGTCGACACAGTCGCCCACGCCCGCGGCCTGCCGGTCGATCTTCTTGCTGCGTGCGCCGCGCGGCTCCCCGCGCCCGGGGTCGTAGGTGATGATCAGCGTGTCCTTGTCGAACATGGCGCTCTGGAAGCGTGCGTAGGGGCACATGTACTTGCAGACCTGCTCGCGCATCCAGCCCGCATTGCCGTAGGTCGCAAAGCCGTAGAAGAGGATCCAGAAGGTCTCCCACGGACCCAGCCCGAGCGTTGCGACGGCCGCACCCAGCGTGCGGATGGGGGTGAAGTAGCCGACGAAGGTGAATCCCGTCCACAGCCCCACGGCGATCCAGGCGAGCTGCTTGCTGCTCTTGCGCCAGAGCTTCTCGAAGCTCCACGGCGCCGCATCGAGCTTCATGCGGCGCACGCGGTCGCCTTCCAGGCGCTGCTCGATCCACATGAAGATCTCGGTGTAGACCGTCTGCGGGCAGGTGTAGCCGCACCACAGCCGTCCAGCCACCGTCGTGAACAGGAAGAGCGCGTAGGCGCTGATCATCAGCAACGCGGTCAGGTAGATCAGGTCCTGCGGGTAGAGCACCAGGCCGAAGATGTAGAAGCGCCGCGAGACGAGGTCGAACAGCACCGCCTGCCGCTCGTTCCACATCAGCCAGGGCAGGCCGTAGAACGCGACCTGGGTCAACCAGACGAAGATCCAGCGCCAGCGCGCGAACACGCCGGTGACGGCGCGCGCGTAGATCTTGCGCTGCTTCTGGTAGAGCGAGACGACGGCGGCCGAGCTGTCGTCGGCGGCCGCCGGCCCCGCGGGTGCAGGCGCGCTCATGCCGACCTGCGGTTCTTCCCCGACCCCATGGCCAGCAGCGGCCAGGCCAGTGCTGCAGCTACGCCGGCGGCCCCGGCTGCGATCGCCGCCAGGTTCGCCCAATCGACCCAGTAGGCGAGCTCGCTCCAGCTCGAGCGTGACCACAGCGGCAGCGTCGCCACGGCGGCGGCGGCGGCGAGCACGCCCACCCCCAGGGCGCCGGACAGGCCGGCGCGCCAGCGCGCACCGCCGCGCGCCAGCGCGGTCAGCCACAGCGCGGCGCCGAGCACGGCCAGGGCCAGCAGCCAGGGCCAGACAAGCAGCGCCATTTCCCAGACGATGTTCAGCGCCAACCAGATCTCGTACATGGCACGTCCTCCAGCAAGTGGGGTCAGACCGGCGCGCTACACGCGGCCCTTGATGACCGCCATGTAGGCGGGCTTGAGCATGTGGTACTTCATCAGCCAGGCAAACCAGCTGTCCTGCAGCGGATCGATCATCGGCAACGAGGGCGTGAGGCGGCCCTCGTAGTCGAACTCGATGAGCATGGCCGAACCCTCGCGCGTGATCATCGGGCACGAGGTGTAGCCGTCGAACTGCAGCGTCGGCGCCTGGCCGGCGATGACTGCGGCCAGGTTTCCCGCCACCACCGGCGCGCTCTTCTTCACCGTGGCCGCGGTCTTGCCGCGCGGCGTGCCGTTGATGTCGCCGATGCCGAAGACGTTGGCAAAGCGCCGGTGCTGCAGCGTGCCCTTGTCGACCTCCAGCCAGCCGCCGGCGGCGAACGGCCCCTCCTGCCAGGCCAGCGCGCTGCCCTTGACGGCGTCGGGGGCGCGCATCGGCGGCACGACGTGCACGAAGTCGTAGGGCTGCTCGCTCTTCTCGCCCTCGGGGCTGGCGAAGGTGGCGATACGGCGGCCGATGTCGATGGCGGTCAGCTTCTGCGTCGTCTCCACGCCGATGCCCAGCGTCTGCCAGCGCGCAAGCACGTTGTCGTTCACCGCCTTGACGCCGAAGACGTTGGGCAGCGCCGACACGAACTGCACCCGCGAGCGCGCCAGCGTGCCCGCGCGCGCCAGGCGGTCGCGCAGCATGAAGCTCATCTTCAGCGGCGCGCCGGCGCACTTCAGCGGCGTCGCCGGCAACGTCATCAAGGCCTGCCCGCCCTTCTCGACGAAGGCCTGCATCGCCTCCCAGGTGGCGCTGGCGGCCTGCGGCCCGGGGTAGACGCTGGCCAGACCTTCGCGCCCGATGGCCTGCACGTCCATGCCCTCGATCTGCGCGTAGTCCAGATGCACGCCGGTGGCGACGACGAGGAAGTCGTAGCCGATGCGCTGCCCGGAGGCGGTGACGAGCGCGTTGCGCTCGGGCTCGAACGCGGCCACCATGTCCTTCACCCAGGTGACGCCCGCGGGTTGCAGTTCGGCGTTGCGCTCGCGCACCTTGG
>JADZCL010000160.1 GCA_020851615.1 Rubrivivax sp. | reverse complement strand
GAGGTCTGGTTGAAGGCGCTGCCGAAGTCGGTGATCTTCACGTCCACGACCTGGTCGCCATCCAGCACCGCCAGCAGGTTGGCGGGCTTGACATCGCGGTGGATCACGCCTTGCCGATAGACGTAGGCCAGCGCCATCGCGCACTTGAAACCGATCTCGACGATCTGGTCCAGCGGCAGCAAGGCGTCGGCGCGACAGAAGCGCCGCAGCGTCACGCCCTCGACGTACTCCATCACCAGGTAGGGCGCCGCGTCCTCGGCCACCGCATCCAGGATCTGCACCACGTTGGGGTGGTTCAGCCGCCCCACCAGCGCGGCCTCGGCCGCGAAGAAGCGGCGCTGGAAATGCGACTCGCGCGACTCGGGGAGCAGCCCCAGGCGCACACGCTTGACGGCCAGGTTGCAGCCACGGAACTCGTCGCGGACGAGGAAGACCTCGCTCGTTGCGCCCTCACCCAGCCGTGCAAGCACGCGGTACTTGCCGATCTGCGGCGGCAGTTCGGCCGGGGCGGCGTGGGCGGAGGGCAGCGGTGCGGTCATGGCTTGCGCTGGGCCGTCTAGCACGGCCAGCCCCGCCATCATCGGCCAAGCCACCCCCGCCATGGTGCACCGAACAACGCGGCAAACGGGGCGCATTCCCGCCCCGCCGCAACGCGCCCCGCAGCGCCCGGTGCCGGGGCCGCTGCCGTGGGCCGCAGGCCTCGAAACGTAGAATGCCCCGATGATTCAAGCCAAGCAGGAGCTGCAGCAGGCCCTGGCGCGGGCGCTGGCGCGGCTGGCACCCGCGGCGGCGCCGCCGGCGGCCTTCGAGTCGCCCCGGCAGGCCGCCCATGGCGACCTGGCGATCACCGCGGCGATGCCGCTGGCGCGCCAGTTGAAGAAGAACCCGCGCGAGATCGCACAGGCGCTGGTCGATGCCCTGCGTGCGGAGCCCGCCGTGCAGCGCTGGGTGAGCGCGCTCGAGATCGCCGGCCCGGGCTTCGTCAACCTGCGCCTGACGGCCGATGCCCGCCA
The DNA here is from genome assembly GCA_020851615.1 of Rubrivivax sp. Taxonomy (GTDB): domain Bacteria; phylum Pseudomonadota; class Gammaproteobacteria; order Burkholderiales; family Burkholderiaceae_C; genus Rubrivivax. Next base: position 8,093 of record JADZCL010000160.1, on the reverse strand, counting down.
GCGCGTCGTGGCCGAGGTGCTGGCCGCGGGAGCGGCCTTCGGCCAGCAGCCCACGAACGGCCAGCGCGTGATGGTCGAGTTCGTCTCGGCCAATCCGACCGGACCGCTGCACGTCGGGCACGCACGGCAGGCCGCCCTCGGCGACGCGCTGTGCAACCTGTTTGCCAGCCAGGGCCACCCGGTCCATCGTGAGTTCTATTACAACGACGCCGGCGCGCAGATCGCCACGCTGGCGCAATCGACGCAGTGCCGGCTGCGCGGCCTGACGCCGGGCGCCCCGGGGTGGCCCGAGGCGGCCTACAACGGCGAGTACATCCAGGACATCGCCGACGCCTTCCGCGCCAAGGCAACCGTGCAGGCCGACGACCGCGCCTTCACCGCCAGCGGCGATGCCGATGACCTGGACGGCATCCGGCAGTTCGCGGTGGCCTACCTGCGCCACGAGCAGGACCTGGACCTGCAGGCCTTCGGGCTGCGCTTTGACCGCTACTTCCTCGAGTCCGGCCTCTACACGAGCGGGCGCGTGCAGGCCACGGTGGAGCGCCTGGTCGCCAGTGGCCACACCTACGAGCGCGACGGCGCGCTGTGGCTGCGCAGCACCGACTTCGGCGACGACAAGGACCGCGTGATGCGCAGGTCGGCGCCCGCGGGCAGCGACGCTGCGGCCTACACCTACTTCGTCCCCGACGTGGCCTACCACGTCGACAAGTTCGAGCGCGGCTTCGCCCAGGTCATCAACGTCCAGGGCAGCGACCACCACGGCACCATCGCCCGCGTGCGCGCGGGCCTGCAGGCCCTCTCGATCGGCATCCCGCCCGGCTTCCCGGAATACGTGCTGCACAAGATGGTGACCGTCATGCGCGGCGGGCAGGAGGTCAAGATCTCCAAGCGCGCAGGCAGCTACGTCACGCTGCGCGACCTGGTCGAGTGGACCAGCCGCGACGCGGTGCGCTTCTTCCTCATCTCGCGCAAGGCAGACACCGAGTTCGTCTTCGACGTCGACCTCGCGCTGGCGCAGAGCGACGAGAACCCGGTCTTCTACGTCCAGTACGCGCATGCCCGCATCTGCTCGGTGCTGGCCCAGTACCGTGGCAAGGGGGGCGAGGCCACCGACGCGGCGCTCGCCGGCGCCGATCTGTCGCTGCTGGTGGCGCCCACCGAACAGGCGCTGCTGCTGCGACTGGCCGACTACGGCGACATGCTCGGCCGCGCCACCGCCGAGCTGGCCCCGCATGACGTGGCCTTCTACCTGCGCGAGCTGGCCGCCGCGCTGCACGCCTGGTACGCCGCCGAGCGCTTCCTCGGCGAGGACGCGGCGCTCACGCGCGCCCGCATGGCGCTGCTGGCCGCCACCCGGCAGGTGCTGCACAACGGGCTGGCCGTGCTGGGCGTGAGCGCACCGCAGGCGTTGCAGCGGGCTGCACCGGCGCCGGCCGAGGCCGCTGCATGAAGCACGTGCGGCACCAGGGCGGGGGCTTCGTGCTCGGCCTGATCGTCGGGCTGCTGCTGGGCTTGGCGCTGGCCCTGGGCGTGGCGCTCTACATCACCAAGGCCCCGGTGCCCTTCATCAACAAGGTACCCCAACGCACGGCCGAGCAGGACCAGGCCGAGCAGGCGCGCAACCGCAGCTGGGACCCCAACGCACCGCTGGCGGGCAACTCGCGCCCGGCCACGGCGGCCAGCGCGGCGTCCGCGCCCCGCACGCCGGCGCCGGGAGCGGCCAGCGCACCGGGCAGCGCGCGTGACCCGGCCGCCATCCTCTCCGGCAGCGCAACCCCGGGCCCCAGTCCGGCGGCCGCGCCGGCGGCGGCCTCGGCGCCAGCGGGGATCATCTTCTTCGTGCAGGCCGGCGTCTTCGCCCGCACCGACGAAGCCGAACAGCAGCGCGCCCGCCTGGCCATGCTCGGCTATGCCGCCAAACTCAGCGAGCGCGAGCAGCACGGCCGCGTCGTCTACCGCGTGCGCATGGGGCCCTATTCGACGCGCGAAGAAGCCGAGAGCCAGCAGAGCCGGCTGCTCGGTGCGAGCATCGAGTCGCAACTCGTGCGCGTCGAGCGGCCCTGACGACCCCGGTGCGTGCAGGGCGCGGAACTCCGCAGCACCGGACCGAATCCATCGACGGCTCTCGCCTGACAGCCCCCGACTCCCCGCAGCGACACCCCGAAAGGACCCTCATGAAGCGGCGCGATTTCTCGATCCAACTGGCCACTGCCGGCTTGACCCTGACCGCCGCCGGCCGCGCCGCCGCCCAGGTCCCGGTCGAGGGCACGCAGTACATCAAGCTTGCCCAGCCGGTGCCCGCCACCCTGCTGCCGCCGCAAGGCAAGATCGACGTCTCGGAGTTCTTCTGGTACGAGTGCCCGCACTGCAACGTCTTCGAGCCCTTGCTCGAACCCTGGGCCAGGCGGCTGCCGGCGGACGTGGCCTTTCGTCGGGTGCCCGTGGGCTTCAGCGCCCGGCACCAGGTGGCGCAGAAGACCTATTACGCGCTGGAGGAGATCGGCGCGCTCGAGATGGCGCACAAGAAGGTCTTTGCCGCCATCCACACGCAGGGCCAGCGGCTGATCAGCGAGGGCGATGCGGTCGCCATCGTGACCGCTGCCGGAGTCGACAAGGCGAAGTTCCTGGACGCCTACAAGTCCTTCCAGGTCAACACCAAGGCGGCCAAGGCACGCCAGCTCGCCGACGCGTACAAGGTCGATGGCGTCCCGCTGCTGGGCATCGGTGGTCGATACTTCACGTCCGCAGCGCTCGCCGGGGGCCACGACAAGGCCCTGCTGGTGGCAGACTACCTGATCCAGCGCCAGCGCAAGGGCTGAGGGGCCGCGGCCACCGCCCGCCCCTGCCGGGCTTGCCCGCTGCGGCGGGCGCAGGCAGTCGCAAGCAGTCGCGCAGGGCGGGCAATATCACCGCTTCAGCGCCGGCTCGGCACAGGCATGCAGATAGAATGCATGCAAGTTTTGTGCCGCCATGAACGTCACCAATCCTGTCCGCCCCCACCACCGGCTCACGCGGCTTGCGGGGCTCGCCTTGTGCGCGGTGCTCTGCAGCATGCTCGCCGCCGCGCCTGCCGTGGCGGAGAAGGGCGATCGCAGCAAGCCCATCGAGATCCAGGCCGACACCTCCGGCACCACCGACCTGCTCAACCAGGTCAGCCGCTTCAACGGCCACGTCGTCATCACCCAGGGCACGCTGGTCATCAAGGCTGATCGCGTCGAGATCCGGCAGACCCCCGACGGCTACTACCTGGCCTCCGCCTGGGGCAATGCCGCCGCGCAGGTGAGCTTTCGCCAGAAGCGCGACGACGTCGACGAGTACATCGAGGGCCGCGCCGACCGCGTCGAGTTCGACGGCAAGGCCGACCTGCTGCGCATGATCGGGCGCGGCACCGTCCGGCGCACGCAGGGCGCACGCACGCTGGACGAGATCACCGGCGCGCTGATCACCTGGAACAACGCGACCGAGCAGTTCAGCGCGCAAAGCGGCGCCACGGCCGCCAGCAGCGCCGACTCACGCGTGCGTGCCGTGCTCAGCCCGCGCGCGGCATCACAGGCGGCTTCGCAGCCGGCGCGCTGATGCCTGCCGCGCCCGCCGCCGCCGCAGCGGCTGCTGCAGCTTCGAGTCGGCTCGAGGCCAGCGGCCTGGCCAAGGCCTACGGCGCACGACGGGTCGTGCACGATGTGCATCTGGCGGTCAGTGCCGGCGAGGTCGTGGGCCTGCTCGGACCCAACGGCGCCGGCAAGACGACGACCTTCTACATGGTCGTGGGCCTCGTCCGCGCCGACGAAGGGCAGATCCGCATCGACGGCACGCCCATCGAGCACATGCCCATCCACCACCGCGCGCGCATGGGTCTGTCCTACCTGCCGCAGGAGCCGTCGATCTTCCGCAAGCTCAGCGTCGAGGAGAACATCCGCGCGATGCTCGAGCTGCAGGTGGGGCCCGACGGCCGGCCACTGCCGGCAACGCGCATCGCGGCCCTGCTGGAACAGCTGCTGCAGGACCTGGGCATCGAGAAGCTGCGCCACTCGCCAGCACCCGCACTCTCGGGCGGCGAGCGTCGGCGCGTGGAGATCGCACGGGCGCTGGGCACGCAGCCGCGCTTCATCCTGCTGGACGAGCCCTTCGCCGGCATCGACCCGATCGCCGTACTCGATATCCAGCGCATCATCGGCTTCCTGCGCGAGCGCGGCATCGGCGTGCTGATCACCGACCACAATGTGCGCGAGACGCTGGGCATCTGCGATCGCGCCTACATCATCAGCGAAGGCCGCGTGCTCGCCGAAGGCACGCCCGCCGAGATCGTCGCCCACCCCGAGGTACGCAAGGTCTACCTCGGCGAGCACTTCCGGATGTGAGCATGAAGCCTTCGCTGCAGCTCCGGCTCACGCCGCACCTGGCGCTCACGCCCCAGCTGCAGCAGGCGATCCGGTTGCTGCAGCTCTCCACCCTCGAGCTGCACCAGGAAGTCGAGCAGATGCTCGAGCAGAACCCCTTCCTCGACATCGAGGAGGACGCCGCCACCGCCTTCGAGTCGCCGCTGGCGCAGACGCTCGCCGACGATCGCGCGTCGGCACCCGCCACACGCGTGAGCGATGCCGAGGACGAAGGCGGCGCCGAGTCAGCGGAGCTGGCCGAGGTCGCCGAGCAGGACTTCGGCACCACAGCGCGGGAGGACTGGGAAAACGGCACCGAAGGCGACGACTTCGACGGCATCCGCGAACTCCCCGAGCGCAGCAGCAGCAGCAGCGGCCAGGCTTCGGGCGAGGGCGACGACAGCGACGCACACGACCGGCGCGCCGTCGGCATCCGCCTGCAGGATCATCTGCGCGCGCAGATCGTCGGCATGCGCCTGTGCGCCGACGACCAGATCGCGCTGCTGGCGCTCATCGAGTCGCTCGACGACGACGGCTACCTCGCCGACCCCCTGGAGGAGATCGCCGCCCGCCTGGCCGAGCTGCAGGGCGTGAGCGGCGCCGAGGCGCGCGAAGAGCTCGACGCGCGGCTGCGCTGCGCATTGGGCTGGCTGCAGAGCCTGGACCCCGTGGGCGTGGGTGCGCGCGGGCTCGAGGAATGCCTGGTGCTGCAGCTGCGCGCGCAGCACCCGCCAAGCCGCGAGCTGCGGCTGGCCATCGTTGTCTGCGAGAAGTACCTGCCGCTGCTGGCCCGGCGCGACCTGCGCCGGCTCTGCACGCTGACCTCGAGCACCGAAGCCCAGTTGCGCGCCGCGCAGGCGATGATCGTCGCCTGCGAGCCCAAGCCGGGGCGGCCCTTCGCCGAGATCGAGCACCAGATCGTCGTGCCCGACGTCATCGTGCGCCGCTCGGGCCGCGGGCTCAAGGTCACGCTCAACCCCGACGTCATGCCGCGCCTGCGCATCAACGAGCTCTACGCCCACGCCGCGCGCAGCCAGCGCGGCAGCGGCCTGAGCGGGCGGCTGCAGGAGGCGCGCTGGTTCATGAAGAACATCCAGCAGCGCTTTGACACGATCGTGCGCGTGTCCAAGGCGATCGTCGAGCGCCAGAAGGCCTTCTTCACCCACGGCGCGATCGCCATGAAGCCCCTGGTGCTGCGCGAGATCGCCGAGGAGCTGGACCTGCACGAGAGCACCATCTCGCGCGTGACCACCGCCAAGTACATGGCCACGCCGCACGGCACCTTCGAGCTGAAGTACTTCTTCGGCTCGGGCCTGGCGACAGATGCCGGCGGCAACGCCAGCAGCACCGCGGTGCGTGCCCTGATCGAGCAGTTCGTCCAGGCCGAGGACCGCAGCCGCCCGCTGTCGGACAGCCGCCTGGCACAGATGCTTGAGGAGCAGGGCATCCAGGTCGCCCGCCGCACGGTGGCCAAGTACCGCGAGCTGCTGCGCATCGCACCGGCCGCGCAGCGCAGGGCCACGTGATGGCCGCCACGGTGCCTGCCCCCGCGGCGCTCTTCGTGCCCTGCGCCCGCGGGGTCGAGGACCTGCTGGCCACCGAGCTGACCGCGCTCACCGGCACGCCCGCGCGCAGCGGCCGCGGCGGGGCCTGGGTCGACGGGGATCTGGTCACGGTCATGCGCATCAACCTCGAGAGCCGCCTGGCGCAGCGCGTCCTGTGGCCGCTGGTCGACGGGCCCTACCGCGGCGAGCAGGACCTCTACGAGCTGGCGCGCCGCGTGCGCTGGAGCGACTGGATCACGGCCGCGCAGACGCTGCGCGTGGATGTCGCTGCGCAGCGCAGCCCGCTGCGCAGCCTGAACTTCGTCGCGCTGCGCGTGAAGGACGCCGTCTGCGACGCGCTGCGCGATGCCTGCGGCGCGCGGCCCAGCGTCGACACGCGCAACCCGACGCTGCCGCTGGCGCTGTACCTCGAGCCGGGGCACGCCTGGTTGTACGCCGACACGAGCGGCCAGGCCCTGTTCAAGCGCGGCTGGCGCGACGAAGCACAGGTGCGGCGCGGCGGCGGCGCCGGCGTCAAGGGCGAGGCCCCGTTGAAGGAGACCCTGGCCGCGGCGATGCTCGCCGCAGCCGGGTGGCATGGCCGCGCCGAAGATGGCGCGCTGCTGGACCCCTGCTGCGGCGCGGGCACCATCGCCATCGAGGCCGCCCAGATCGCCTGCGGCATCGCCCCCGGGCTGCAGCGGCGTTTTGCCTTCGAGCAGCAACTGCCCTTTGCCCCCTTGCGCAGGACCTGGCAGGAGATGAAGCAGGCCGCACAGGCACGCGTGCACGCGCCAGCGGTACCCATCTTTGCCGGCGACGTGAGCTTTCGCATGACCGACTTCGCCGCCCGCAACGCGCGCGCCGCCGGTGTCGGCGACGCGATCGCCTTCAAGACCGCCGATGCCCTGCAGCGACCACCGCCGCTGCCCGCGGGCACGCTGATGATGAATCCGCCCTACGGCGAGCGCATCGAACCCAAGGGCCAGGCGAGCAGGCCCGAAGGGCCCGCCCGCGCGATGCGCGAAGGCTTTGCCGACGACGCGCAGGCCGGCACCTTCTTCGCCGCATTGGCGGCACACTGGAAGCGCCACTACGCCGGCTGGAGCTGCTGGTGCCTCAGCCCGGAGCCGCGCCTGCCCGGCCTGATGCGCCTGCAGGAGAGCCGCCGCGTCCCCCTGTGGAACGGGGCCATCGAGTGCCGGCTGTTCCGCTTCGACATCGTCGCCGGGTCCAACCGCACCGCACGCTGACGCGCCCGGCTTGGCGGCTGCAGCTCAAGGCGCAGGCTCGGGCTCCACGCTGACGAGCACCGCGCACTCGGCCAGCCCCGCCACCTTCTGCGCCATGCCCTGGCTCCAGGCGCGCGCGGGCGCACCACGTGCAACCACCACCAGGTCGGCCTGACAGAGCTGCGCATGCTGCAGCAGCGCCTCGGGCGCGCGCCCCTGCAACAGGACACCCTGCGCCGTGGTGCCGGCGGCCTGCGCACGGGCCCGCGCCTGGTCGAGGACCTGCCCGGCCCGTTGCCGTTGTGCGTCGTCCTCCACGACGCAGGCGACGTGCAGCGGCAAGGCGGCAGCAGCCGCAATGGCGGCGGCGCGCTCAACCGTGCGCAGGTGCGGCCGGTCCGGGTCAACGCCCACGAGCACAGCCTGACCCCACAGCCGCGCGCCGCGCGGGACGATCAGCACGCTGCAGGGCGCCTGCGTCACGACCCTGCCGACCATCTCGCCCACCAGCAGTCGGGCCAGCAGTCCGGGCCGGCCGCGGCGACGGATCACGATCAGATCGGCGCATGTCTCGCGGGCAGCACGCAGGACGAGCGCGGACACCTCCGGCCCCTGGCGCACCAGCACCGACAGCGGCACCGACAGCGCCTGTGCCATGGCTTGCAGGCTCTCGCGTCGCTCGGCCGCCTTGGCATCCGCGCGCGCCGCAAGCTGGGGGGCCACGGCTTCGAACTCGGGGTTGCCCGGCACCGGCAACACCGCCTGCAGCGGCAGCGCCCAGGCGCGCGCCAGCGCCAGCGCCAGCGTCTCGGCCCCGCCGTCGTAGATGCTGTGCTCGGTGGCCAGCAGCACGCGTTGAAATGGCGCGGGCATCGTCAAGGCCCGCCGCTGAAGACGCCCGACGCGGCCAGCAGCAGCACGGCCAACTGGGCCAGGCACAG
>JADZCL010000159.1 GCA_020851615.1 Rubrivivax sp. | reverse complement strand
GGCCAAGGGCGAGGGCACGGCAGCGGCCATCGACGGCCGCCTGGTGCGCGTGCGCGCACCGACCGCACCCGACGCGCGCGTGGCCTTCCTCGCCGAGATCGAGAACCTGCCCATCGAGTTGCAGCGGCGCGCTGCGCGCGTGGTGCTCAACGCGCGCACCGGCTCGGTGGTGCTCAACGACGCCGTCACGCTGGGCCCCTGCGCGGTCGCGCATGGCAGCCTGTCGGTGACCATCAGCACCACGCCGCAGGTCAGCCAGCCCAACCCGCTGGCCGGGGGGCAGACCACGGTGACCGAGAAGAGCGACATCGCCATCACCCAGCAGGGCGGCGCGCTCGTGCAGATGCCCGCGGGCACCAAGCTTGCCGATGTGGTGAAGGCGCTCAACGCGCTGGGCGCCACGCCGCAGGACCTGCTGGCCATCCTGCAGGCGATCAAGGCCGCGGGCGCCTTGAACGCCGAGATCGAGGTCATCTGACATGGCCGTGGCACCGACTCCACCGCGTGTCCAGGGCCTGGGCATGGACGCCCGCGCGCTGGATGGCCTGCGCGGCGCGGCGGCGCGCGACCCCAAGGCCGCGCTGCGCGAGGCCTCGCGCCAGTTCGAGGGCCTGTTCATGCAGGAGCTGATGAAGAGCATGCGCGCCACCACGCAGGCAGGGGGCATGCTCGACAACGAGGGCAGCAAGCTCGGCACCGAGATGCTGGACACGCAGCTCGCGGGCAAGCTCACGGGGCTGCAGGGGGGCTTGTCCGAGGCCATCATGCGCCAGCTCGAGCGGCAGATGGGCCTCTCGCCGGGCCCCATCCCACCCACCGGGGCGCGGGCCAGTGCCAACACCTCGGCGCAACCGCTGGACCGGCTGGCCAAGCCGGTGAAGATCCCCGAGAAGGGTGCAGCGGGCTTCGTGCAACAGCACAGCGAGTCGGCCGAGCGCGCGTCGGCGGCCACCGGCATCCCGGCGGCCTTCATGCTGGCGCAGGCGGCACACGAGACGGGCTGGGGCCGCAAGGAGATCCGCCACGCCGACGGCTCAAGCGCCAACAACCTCTTCGGCATCAAGGCCGGCGCGAACTGGCGCGGTCCGGTGGCCGAGGTCACGACCACCGAGTACATCGGCGGTGTGGCGCGCAAGGTGACGGCCAGGTTCCGCGCCTACAGCAGCCACGAGGAATCCTTCGCCGACTACGCCCGGCTGATGAAGGAGAGCCCGCGCTATGCGGGCGTGGTCGCGAAGGCCGGTGATGCAAGCGCCTTTGCCCATGGCCTGCAGAAGGCCGGCTACGCCACCGACCCGGCCTACGGCCAGAAGCTCTCGCGCGTGATCAACACGACGCTGCGCCTGCAGCGCGCATTGGCCTGAGGCGGCAGCGATGGGAACCGCCCTGTTGTCGATCGGCGTGCGCGCGATGGCGGCCAGCTATGCGTCGATGCAGACCACCAGCCACAACATCGCCAACGCCAGCGTGGCGGGCTACTCGCGCCAGGAGACGCTGCTGGCCACCTCGCAGGGCCAGTTCACCGGCGTCGGCTTCTTCGGGCGTGGCGTCGACGTGGCCGGGGTCAAGCGCACACAGGACGCCTTTCTCACCCGTGAGGCGGCGACCGCCAAGGCCCTCTCGGCGATGGACCAGGTGCGCTCCACCTACCTGGGCCAGTTGCAGCCCGTGTTCCGCACGGGGGAGCAAGGCATCGGCCACGCGATCTCGCAGTTCTTTGCCGCCATGTCGGACCTGGCCAGCCGGCCGGCCGACGCGGCCTCGCGCCAGGTGGTGCTGGCGCGTGCGCAGGACCTGGCGATGCGCTTCAACGACGCCGGCACGCAACTCGCGCAGTTGCAGACGACGGTCACGCAGGAGCTGTCGGCCTCGGTCGAGGCCGTCAACGGGCTGGCCGCCAGCATCGCCAAGGTCAACAACGACATCGCAGCCGCGCGGGGCCTCGGGCAGGAGCCCAACGACCTGCTCGACCAGCGCGACCGCCTCATCTCGCAACTCAGCGAGCACGTGCAGGTGACGACCATCCCGGCCAGCGACGGCACGGTGGGCGTGTTCATGGGCGGCGGCCAGCGCCTGGTGCTGGGCGGCGTGGCCGAGAAGCTCAAGCGCGTGCCCGACCTGTTCGATGCGTCGCGCTCGGCGGTGGCGATGACCGAGGGCGCCTCGCTGCGGCCCCTGTCGGCCGAGGTGCTGGGTGGCGGGCGCATCGCGGGCCTGCTGCAGTTCCAGGACCAGGACATCGTTTCCGGCCAGGTGATGCTCGGCCAACTCACGCGCGCGCTCACCAGTGCCGTGAACGACCAGCAGACCCGCGGCCTGAACCTGCAGCCGCCGGCCGGCAGTGTGGCCTCGCGTGCGCTATTCGGGCTCGAGGACAGCGCCAAGGAGAAGGTCTACCCCGCCAGCAGCAACCTGCGCACGCCCGGTGGGCAGTTCGTCAATTCGGTGAGCATCTCCGTGCAGGACGCCAGCCAGCTCAAGGCCACCGAGTACGAGTTGCGGGCCAACCTGAATGCCCCCGGCAGCTGGCAGCTCGTGCGCGTGCCCGACGACGGCAGTGCCACGGTGGGCGTGGTCCCCGGCCAGGTCATCGATGGCGTACAGATCAACTTCAACCCTGCCATGGCAGCCAGCGAGCGCTTCCGGCTGGCGCCGGTCACGCGGGCGGCCAGCGGGGTGCAGCGCCTCCTGAGCGACCCGCTGGACCTGGCAGCGGCGTCACCGTTCATTGCCAGTACGCCCGGCAGCAACACCGGCACGGCGGCCGTCGATGCGCTGCGCATGACGGCGGCACCGGTTGATCCGGGCGGCCGCGTGGTGATCACGTTCACCGGGCCGGACCCCTTGGATCCCTCGCGCATGCTCTATGACGCCGCGCGCTACGACAGCACGAACACGCTGGTGCAGAGCACGACGAGCAACACCTGGACCCCGGGCAAGCCGATTCCTGCGCCGCCCGACCCCGACCTCAACGGCTTCGCGCTGTCGCTGTCGGGCGCGCCGGCGGTGGGCGACACCATCGAGGTCACCCCGACACCCTATCCGGCCAACAACAACGGCAATGCGCTGGCGCTGAACGCGCTGGCCGGGCAGAGCCTGGTCGGGCTGCAGGAGCTGGCTGGCGGCGCACTGGCCGGCGGCACCTCGTTCAACGATGCGTTTGTTGCCGCGCTGGCCGATGTCGGCGTGCGAGCGCAAGGCGCCGAGGCGGCGGCGGCGATCTCGGGCGCACGGGCCGGTCAGGCCGAGCAGGCGCGCGTGGACAAGGCCGGCGTCAACCTGGATGAAGAGGCTGCGCGGCTGATTCAGTTCCAGCAGAGCTACCAGGCCGCGGCCAAGGTGCTGCAGATCGCGCAGTCGGTGTTCTCCGAACTGCTGAAGATCTCCGGCGGCTGATCGATAGCAAAGGAGCCGTGATGCGCGTCACCACCTACAGCGTCTACCAGAACGCCATCCTCAACCTGCAGCAGCGCCAGCAGGGCCTGCAGAAGAGCCAGGAGCAGCTCACCACCGGCAAGCGCGTGGCCAAACCCAGTGACGACCCGGTGGCCGCTGCCCGGGCTGAGCGGGCGCTGGCCGCGATGACGCGTGCCGATGCGCACCAGCGGGCACTCGAGGCCTCGCGCACCGCAACGCAGCAGGCCGAGTCGGCACTGGGTGATGCAGGCGAGCTGGTGCAGCGCGCGCGCGAAACGATGCTGGCAGCGGGCAACCCGAGCTATACGGATAGTGAGCGCAAGATGCTCGTGCGCACGCTGCAGGACGTGCGCGCGCAGCTGCTGGGTGTGGCCAACCGCAACGACGGCGCGGGCAACTACCTCTTCGGCGGCCAGGGCACCGACAGTCCGCCCTTCGTCGACGGGGGTGGCGGCAGCGTGATCTACCAGGGCACACCCGGCGACACCATGGTGGCGTCCAGCGAGTCGCTGTCGACGGCCCTGGATGGAGCCCACACGTGGCTGCAGGCGCCCACGGGGACTGCAGGGGTCACGGTCTCGTTGTTCGACGTGCTCGACAGCGCCATCACGAGCCTGTCCACGGTGGGCGCCACCGATGCCCAGGTGGCTGCGGCGGTCAAGACCGGCGTGACGGACCTGGACAGCGTCCACGCCCACCTGTTGTCGGTGCGTGCACGCACTGGCGAGGGACTCAACCGCATGGACCAGGTCGAGCAGCGGATCGCCGACGGCAAGCTGGCCGCGCAGGTCGATCGATCCAACGCCGAGGATCTGGACATGGTGCAGGCGATCTCCGACTTCCAGAACCGGCAGACCGGCTACGATGCGGCCCTGAAGGCCTATTCGATGGTGCAGAAGCTGTCGTTGTTCAACTACATCGGCGCCTGAGGCACGCACCGCCTGCGGCGCCTCGCGGCGGCCGTCAAGGCGGGCGCTGCAGCGTCGCGTTCCATCCATGCTTGATCATCCTCTCCTGGCCCGGCTGGTGCTGGGCTACAGCGCCGTCATCGACCGCCAGCGCTCGGTCGTCGCCACCCGGCTCACGCTGGCGCCCAGTGCGTCTGACGGCCAGGCAGGCGCCATCGACGGGGCCGAACTGCTGCAACTCCTCGCCGAGACCTGGCCCGAGCAGGCCGGCGCCTTGTCGCTGCGCATGCGGCCGCTGGAAGGGGGTGGCGGCGCCAAGGCCACCGCCGGCCTGGCCTTGATGCTCAATGCGGCGGGTGATGCGCTGCTGCAGGCCCTGCTCGCCGCGCCGGCCACGCCCCGCTTTGCCATCGAGGTGCCGGCCTTCATGGCCAGCGACGCGCCCACGGCCGCGGCCGTGCAGGCGCTGGCCGATGCCGGCGGCACCCTGGCCTTGAAGGGTCTGCCCGGCGAACCGCTGCCGCCGACGCTTGTGGCCGCTTTTGCGCTGCAGGCCGACGAGGCGACAGCCCCCGCACCGAAGACGACGCCGCAGCCGCGTGTGCGTCTGGGCGTGCGCAGCGCCGCCGATCTCGAGGCGGCCTTTGCGGCCGGCTGCCAGCTCGCTGCGGGCTGGCCCCTGGGCGAGCCCCCTGCGCCAAGCACGACGAAGAAGACGGTCGCGCCGGAACTGCAGGTGATCCTCGAGCTGATCAACCGTGTCGACCGCGAGGAACCGGTCGAGCGCCTGGAGGCGGTGCTCAAGAACGACCCGACGCTGGCCTTCCGCCTCATCCGCTACATCAATTCGCCGGGCTTCGGCCTGTCGGTGGAGATCGGCTCCTTCCGTCACGCGCTGATGATCCTGGGTTACCAGAAGCTCAAGCGCTGGCTGGCGCTGCTGCTGGCCTCGGCCAGCAAGGACGCCAACATGAAGCCGGTGATGTTTGCCGCCGTGCGCCGCGGACTCATCATGGAGGAACTCGTGAAGGGCAGCGGCGACGCCGAACTGCGCGGCGAGCTCTTCATCTGCGGCGTTTTCTCGCTGCTGGACCGGCTGCTGGGCCAGCCCTTCCCGGATCTGTTGCGTGCGGTGCCGGTGCCGGAGAAGGTGCGCCAGGCGCTGCTTGGCGAGGAGGGGCCCTTCCTGCCCTACCT
>JADZCL010000158.1 GCA_020851615.1 Rubrivivax sp. | reverse complement strand
TCGTGCTGGCGCGCGAAGTAGTGCCGCCGGTAGCGCTCGCCCAGCCGCGGGTAGAGCGCACTCTGCAGGTCCGGGGCGGCGTGGCGCAAGGCGTCGTCCAGGCCCAGGCCGATGACGTAGGCCGCAGCGTCGTCGCTGGGCACGGCGGCGCCGACGTCGCGGCAGGCATCCTGGATGCAGCGCACGATGAGGGCGGTCGAATCAAAGAGGGTGCCGTCCCAGTCGAAGGCGATCAGGTCGAAGCGGCGCATGCGCATCAGGGTGCAGACAAGGCAGCCGCGAGTGTGACGCAAGCTGCCGGCAGCGGCGCCCGCAGGGCGATGCGCCGCCCGTCGACGGGATGGTCGAAGCTCAGTTCCAGCGCATGCAGGAACATGCGCGCAAAGCGCAGCGGCCCGCGCGCCAGCACCCGGTTGCGTACGAAGTCGCCGTACTTGGGGTCGCCCACGATGGGGTGACCGCTGTGGGCAAGATGGACGCGGATCTGGTGCGTGCGGCCGGTCTCGAGGCCGACTTCGAGCAGTGTGCAGTCGCCAAGCGGTCGCGCGGCGCGCACGCGGGTGATCGAGCGCCGCGCCTCTTCGTGTGCGGGCGAGACCACGCGCACCTGGCGCTCGCCGGCGGCATCCACCGTCTTGTGCAGCGGCTGGTCGATGAGCCTGAGCCCGGCCGGCCACGTACCCCAGACCAGCGCGGCGTAGGTCTTGCGAGTCGCGCGCGCGCGAAACTGCGCCTGCAGCGCCGTCAGCGCACTGCGCTTCTTGGCCAGCAACAGCACGCCCGAGGTTTCCTTGTCCAGGCGGTGCACGAGCTCGAGGAAGCGCGCCTGCGGACGCGCCTGGCGCAGCTGTTCGATCACGCCCGCACTCACCCCGCTGCCGCCGTGCACCGCCACCCCGGCGGGCTTGTCGACAGCGAGCAGCCACTCGTCCTCGAACAGCACGGGGAACTCGCGCGCCGGCACGGGTGCGGGCACGGCCGGCGCGGGGCGGCGAAGCGGTGGCACCCGGATGGCGTCGCCGGCCTGCACACGGGTATCCGCACCGGCACGGCCCTTGTTGACGCGCACCTCGCCCGATCGGATGACCCGGTAGACCAGCGTCTTGGGCACGCCCTTGAGCTGGCGCAGCAGGTAGTTGTCCAGCCGCTGGCCGGCCGATTCCTCGTCGACGATCAACTGCTGCACGGCGGGCACGACGGTGCTTTTCGCGCGATTCGCGCCTGCGCTATTGCGCTCTATAATCCGCCGTTCCACGCTCGTGCGGTAAGTGCTTGATTTTTCGAAGTTTACCTGGGCACCGACGGACGAGGTGGACGGTTGCGCGCACGCACGAACAAGACCGGTGCGCGCAACCTGAGGTGATGCAACGCCTGCGGCAGCATGCAGGCCGGGCCCCACAGCGGCCCGGCGGCACGCGGTCTCCGGCGGCAGAGCAGACTGCGAAGACCGAGCCTGACCGTCCATTCGCCCACCGCGGGCCACGGGTGATCGGGCACCGAAAAGATCCCGGGGCCAGACGACCCGGACGACCGTTGCCGGTCGGCCTGGCCCCAAGCGACCGGCAACGCCACCGGCCCATGCCCACGACACCGCTTCCCGCCCACACCGCCGCCCTACGGAGTCCGCTGCATCGCGCTGCGGCCTGTGTCGGCGGCGGCGGCATGCCGCGCAGCACGCGCGACACGAAGCGCCCGGCGGCAGGGAGCCGACTCGACGCCGCGTCGCGCGCGCCAACGCTGCACGCCTGATCCGCTGGCCCTTGCGGTCACGGCAGCGCGCAGTCCAGGGCATTTCGCGCCAGGGGTTCGCCGCCAGTCTCGTGCATCGGACGTGAGAACCAGTGTGCCCGCGCAACGCGGGTGCACCGCACCGGAGTGCACATGAAACGCATGCTGATCAACGCCACGCAGCCCGAAGAGCGGCGCCTGGCGATCGTCGACGGCCAGAAGCTGCTCGACTTCGAAACCGAGATCGAGGGCCGCGAGCAACGCAAGGGCAACATCTACAAGGCCGTCATCACGCGCGTCGAGCAGAGCCTCGAGGCCTGCTTCGTCGACTACGGCGAGGACCGGCACGGCTTCCTGCCGTTCAAGGAGATCTCGCGCAACTACTTCCGCGAGGGCACCGACGTCAAGAACGCCAAGATCTCCGATGCCGTCAAGGAAGGCGACAACCTGCTCGTGCAGGTCGAGAAGGAGGAGCGCGGCAACAAGGGCGCGGCGCTGACGACATTCGTCAGCCTGGCCGGGCGCTACCTCGTGCTGATGCCCAACAACCCGCGGGGCGGCGGCGTCAGCCGGCGCATCGAGGGCGAGGAGCGCGAGGAGCTCAAGGACGCGATGGATCAGCTCGAGTACCCCAAGGGGATGAGCCTGATCGCGCGCACCGCAGGCATCGGCCGCAGTGCTGCCGAGCTGCAGTGGGACCTGAACTACATGCTCAAGCTCTGGGACGCCATCGACGGCGCCGCCAAGGCGGGCAAGGGGGCCTTCCTGATCTACCAGGAGAGCTCGCTGGTCATCCGCGCCATCCGCGACTACTTCACCGCCGACATCGGCGAGATCCTGATCGACAC
>JADZCL010000157.1 GCA_020851615.1 Rubrivivax sp. | reverse complement strand
GGCCCCACCTGTGCCGTGACCAGCAGCCAGGCGATGCGCGTGGTCAGCACCCGCGTCTTGCCCGAGCCGGCGCCAGCCAGGATGAGCGCGGGTTGTGCGGGCAGCGTCACCGCAGCCAGCTGCTCGGCGTTCAACTGGTGCAGCAGGCTCTCTTCGGCGGGCAGCATGCGGGCATTCTAGGAGTCGCCCGCGGGCTGCTGAAACAGGGGCCGGCTCGTAGAATCGCGCATGGCGTCGCACCCGCCCCGACACGCCGCGGGGCGCCCTCCCCTTGCAGGTCCGCCATGGAAATCTTCGACTACGACAACATCCTGCTGCTGCCGCGCAAGTGCCGCGTCGACAGCCGCAGCGACTGCGACACCTCGATCGAGTTCGGCGGCCGGCGCTTCGCGCTGCCGGTCGTGCCCTCGAACATGAAGACCGTGCTCGACGAGCCGATCGCCCGCACGCTGGCGCAGCAGGGCATCTTCTACGTCATGCACCGCTTCGATCTGGACAGCGTCGCCTTTGCGCGCCGCATGCGCGAGCAGGGCCTGTTCGTGTCGCTCAGCTCCGGCGTGAAGCCGCCGGATTTCGAGGTCATCGACCGCCTGGCTGCGGAGGGCGTGGGCGCCGACTACATCACCATCGACATCGCACACGGCCACGCCGAGGCGGTGCGCAAGACCATCGAGCACATCAAGGCGCGGCTGCCGCAGGCCTTCGTGATCGCCGGCAACGTGGCCACGCCCGAAGCGGTGATCGACCTCGAGAACTGGGGCGCCGACGCAACCAAGGTGGGTGTGGGGCCCGGCAAGGTCTGCATCACCAAGCTCAAGACGGGCTTTGGCACCGGCGGGTGGCAGCTCTCGGCGCTCAAGTGGTGCTCGCGCGTGGCGACCAAGCCCATCATCGCCGACGGCGGCATCCGCCACCATGGCGACATCGCCAAGAGCGTGCGCTTTGGCGCCGCGATGGTGATGATCGGCTCGCTCTTCGCCGGCCACGAGGAGAGCCCCGGGCAGACGGTCGAGGTCGACGGCCGGCTCTACAAGGAGTACTACGGCTCGGCCAGCGACTTCAACAAGGGCGAGTACAAGCATGTCGAGGGCAAGCGCATCCTCGAGCCGATCAAGGGCCGCCTTGCCGACACGCTGCGCGAAATGCGCGAAGACCTGCAGAGCAGCATCAGCTACGCCGGCGGACGCACACTGGCCGACCTGAGGAAGGTCAACTACGTCATCCTCGGCGGCGAGAACGCCGGCGAGCACCTCTTCATGTGAGACCGGCCGCACGGCCGGGCGCTGCGCTCAGCGCATCCACATGCCCTGGCGCTCGGGCGGTTCACCGCCCCGGTGCCCAGGTCCACGGGCTTGCTGCGGCCGGCGCTGCCCGGCCCCGGCCGCGGTGCAGCGTCCGCTGTCGGCATGTGCCAGCGCCGTCGCCAGCAGGGGTTCGCTTGCCTCGCCAAGCGGCACCGAGAAGTCCTCCTCGACCGGGCAGGTTGCCGCAATGCCGTCGAAGTAGCGCCCCTGGTCGAGCGCATTGACGCCTTCGAAGTTGACCACGCTGAAGGTCGTGTCACAGCGGCTCACCGGGCGAAACCCGACCGGCTTGCCGCAACTCGCGGCGCCCACCGTGACCACCTCCACGAACGGGCGCAGGCCATTGACCACGAGTTCGCTGGCCGAACAGGTGCGCGGCCCGGCCAGAACGTAGACGCGGGACAGCGCCAGCGCACGGTCACGGCGCTCGAAGCGCAGCGCTTCGTTCTCGGCGCTGGCGCGGCGGTCGTTATAGAGCAGCCGGGCAAACACCTGGTCGCGCGTGCGGTCCCCGCTCACGTAGGACGCCAGGCGCCGTGCCGTCGACACCAGGCCGCCGCCGTTGTAGCGCAGGTCGATCGCCAGTTCGCTGATGCCCGCCGCGCGCAGGCTGGCGAAGGCATCGTCCAGCGCCTTCTCGCCCTGCGCGATCATGTCCTTCACGTGCAGATAACCCATCCGCCGGCCCTGCATGCTGCTCAAGACGCGCGTGAGCGTGACCGGCTCGAGCGCGTAGACCGTGGCGCGCAGCGTCAGGCTGCGCTCGGTACCGCCACGGCGCAGCACCAGCGCCAGCGTGCGGCCTTCGCGATCGGGTGTGAACACGCCGTAGTCGTCGGCCGCGACGAGTTGCGCCGCCGCGCGCCCATCGACCATGACGATCTCGTCACCGCGCTGGACACCTTGCAACGCGGCTTCCGAGTGCGGTGCCACCCAACGAACGCGCAAGGGCCGGGTCGGGTCGCCCTGAGTCTCGATGCCCGCCAGATACACCCCGTAGCCCAGCGTACGTCCTTCGCCGAAGAAGCGGTCGAAATCGCTGCTGGACTCCATGTAGCTCCAGCGGTCGCGCGGGAAGCGTGCATCGCCGCCGGTGTAGAGCGAGGCCTCGAAGTACTCGCTCAGCGAGCGATCGCGCCACGGATCGGGATCGGGGGCGAGCTTCGTCCAGAAGTACCAGGCGTCGAAGTACTCGTCCAGCCACAGGCGCTCGTCCAGCGT
>JADZCL010000156.1 GCA_020851615.1 Rubrivivax sp. | reverse complement strand
GCGCCGCGCGGCTGAGCTCCGGCGTCCAACCGGCAGCGGCGCCGGCGTCTCAGGCTGTGCCGCCTGGGCTCGCCAGACCGGCGAGCTGCCGCCGCGCGCGCGCCGTGGCGCGCTCGAGCAACTGCGCGCTCTCGAACGCGCGCATGCGGCCCGACTCGCACAGGCGCACGAGCATGCGCTGCGTCAGTGAGATCGTGCGCTGGTGCCGTTGCCCGAGCGTGAAGACGAAGAAGCTGCGCCCGGGGCTGACATGCGCCAGGCGCACCTTCTGCCACTGGCCGTCGACGTGCATCTGGTAGCTGAAGCCGATCTGCATGTGATCGGCCAGCGTGCGTCCGCTGGCGGGCTCCGGGGCTTCGGCGGGAGTGGGCAGTCCCGGCAGTTCGAGATCGACGGCCTTGACCTCGGGTTCGGCGCTGAGGTCGATGTCGACCTTGCCGTCCCAGTCGAAGCGCGCCTCCTGCACGAGGCCGATCTGGGCCGCCTCCTCGCGGGTGAAGGCGGCTTCGGCGGCCTCCGCCGTGGCGGCGTCCAGCGGCGGGGCACTCGCGGGCGGCGGCAGTTCGCCGGCGCTTGGCATCAGCCGCTCGAGCGCCTGCTCGATCTGGCGCGCCAGCAGGTTGTGCTCGAGCAGGCTGCCGGAGACGGACTTGAGGGCCTCGGCGTGCGCGGGCATCAACTGGCCGTAGAACTGGCGGCGGCGCTCCTCCGGCCAGCCGATGGTATTGAGCCCGTCGTTGAGCCGCTGCACCATCTTCGGCAGTTCGGCCATGAAGGCCTTGCGCTGTGCAGCCGAGGTCTTGGGTTGCACGCTCATGAACACGTCGCGCCCGACCTGGCGCAATTCGCGCACGCGCTCGCTCGTCACCCCCTCGCGCTCGGCTGCCTTCAGGATCACGCGGCTCCAGACGCGGGCCACGAAATCGCGCAGGAAGGCAGGCGCGGCCAGCGGCTGCAACTCGGTTTCCAGCCGCTGCTCGAAATGCCGGCCCAGGCGCAGCGACTGCTCGCGCTGCTGCAGCAGCGCCGTGGTGCCGGCATGCTGCGCCTCCACGGCATGGCGTGCCTGTTCGGCGACGAAGGCCTCAAGCGCCGCCAGTCGCACCGCGTAGGTCTCGATCTGGTCGAAGTCGCCCTTGACGACCTCCTGCACCAGGTCGCGAACCTTGGCCAGGAAGGTGCGCGCCTGCTCGTCGTCGAAGTCGTCGAAGCCGTTGCCCAGCGAGGCGATGCGGTTGATGAACTGGCGCACCGGGTGCTTGCGCGTGGAGAAGAAGCTCGGGTCGCCCAGTGCCGCCCGCAGCACGGGCAGTTGCAGCCGGGCGATCTGGCGCGCCAGCTGCGGAGGCACCTTGGGGTCGGCCAGGATCTGATCGAAGAGGCTGGCGATCACGTCGATCACCATGTGATCCAGGGCCCCGCGCGAGGCCTCGCGCAGCTGTTCGCGGTGGGCGTGGATGAGGTTGGGCGCAAGCGCACCGGCCTCGCTGCCCGTGCCGCCGAAGCCCGAGGTGTCGAAGCCTGCCGGTTCGACATGCGCCAGGCGGCGCAGCAAGTCCATCATCACCGGCTCGACATGGCCGATCGGCGTGCCACCACGGCCGCCGCGCCCGGACGAACCCAAGGGTGCGCCACCCAGGGTGGCCGGGCCGCTGCGCGGGCCCAGGCTGCCCATGCCCGAACTGCCACTGCGCGCGCCGCCGAGGGCGCCGCGGCTGCTGTCGCCGCCGGATGCGGCCGTGCTGCGTGGTGCGCTGTCGAGTGCGCCGGCGCGGCTGGGCTCGCCGGTGGTGCCCGAGCCCTGTGTGCGTACGCTCAGCGAGACCGGTTGCACGCCGGCGTTGCGCAGGTCGGCGATGATCTCGGCATAGGTGCTGCGCAGCACCGCGGCGAGCGAGCGACGCAGCTCGGCGTCCAGCGCCTTGCGTGCCTCGGGGCGCTCGGCGATGGCGTCGATTGCGCGTACCACGCCGTGTCCGACCGACTCCGGCCGCAGCGGGTTGTGCTGACGTTCGGCGCGCGCATGCCCGAGGACCGAGCCGACATAGGCCTCGAGTTCGCGCAGTTCCCATTCGAGGCCGTGCGTGATCTCGAGCGCAAAGCGCTCGGCCTGCACCTTGATCTCGACTTCGCGGTCGTCGACCAGCGTCAGTGCCTCCCACGCCTGCGGCGCCGGCGCGGTGCCGGCGGTGCTGCCGTAGAGCTGTTCGTCGAAGGCGCGGTCGAAGGCCTGCTCGAAGAGGAGGCGCTTGTGCCCGAGGTCGAACTGGGCCGCCAGCAGCGCATCGCGTTGCGCGCCCATGGCCGTCATGGCAGCCAGGTTCAGGCTCTGAGCCGTGCGTTCGGCCGCCGCACGCAGCGCCTGCCGCACGCGCTGCGCGGCGGATTCGAGCAGGGGCGGCAGAGGCTGGGGCGAGGCAGGACTCATGGCGGGCGGATCGGCCCGCTATTCTGGGCCATGCCTGCGGGCCGTGCCCGGCCCCAGGTGAAGCTCAGGAGGCGCGGCTGCCGCGGCTGAGTGCGTCGCGGATCTCGCGCAGCAGCAGCACATCTTCGGGCGTGGCTGCCGGCGGTGCCGCCGCCGGCGCCTCGTCGCGCTTGAGGCGGTTGACCTGCTTGACCATCATGAAGATGATGAAGGCCAGGATCAGGAAGTTCAGCGCGATGGTGATGAAGTTGCCATAGGCCAGCACGGCGCCGTGCTTCTTGGCTTCGGCCAGCACGGTGTCGGCCTGCCCGGCCAGCGGGATGAAGTAGTTGCTGAAATCCAGCCCGCCGAAGACCTTGCTCACGACCGGCATGATGACGTCGCCCACCAGCGAGTCGACGATCTTGCCGAAGGCGCCGCCGATGATCACACCCACGGCAAGGTCGATGACACTGCCCTTGACTGCGAATTCCTTGAACTCCGATACGAGACTCATGAAGTGGTTTCCTCCAGGCGGGTTGAATGAGCGACTTCTCGCGGCAGAGGACAGCTTGCCGGCGCGCGACGGTAGGGGCGGGCCGTGATGACGTCAAGCGTGGTGTTGCGGGGCGGAGCCACGAACGGGCTCCGCTAGAATCCCGGGTTGACCCTGACAGACCGTCGAACCACACCCGAGGATTCCATGAGCGATTCGGCAGCGGCCCCTGCGGCCCATGGCAACATCGACAAAGAGCGCCGGACCTGGATCGCGATCACATGCGGCGCCGGCGCCGTCGGTGGTGTCGCGACCGCCGTTCCGTTCGTCAGCAGCTTCGCACCTTCCGAGCGTGCCAAGGCCGCAGGCGCCCCGGTGCAGGTCGACATCAGCGCCCTGAAGCCTGGCGAGAAGCTCACCGTCGAGTGGCGCGGCAAACCGGTGTGGGTCATGCGGCGCACGCCCGCGCAGCTCGAGTCGCTGAAGAAGACCGACGCGCTCGTGGCCGACCCGAATTCCGACCGCAAGGCCTATCCGACGCCGCCCTATGCCAAGAACGAGTGGCGCTCGATCAAGCCTGACGTGCTGGTGGTGGTGGGCATCTGCTCGCACCTGGGCTGCTCGCCGGTGGACAAGTTCCAGCCCGGTGCCCAGCCCTCGTTGCCCGATGACTGGGTGGGCGGCTTCCTGTGCCCCTGCCACGGTTCGACCTTCGACCTCGCCGGCCGCGTGTTCAAGAACAAGCCCGCGCCCGACAACCTCGAAGTGCCGCCCTACCAGTTCCTGTCGGACAACGTGCTGTTGGTCGGCGAAGACAAGAAGGCTTGAGGAGCGAGGTCCACCCCATGGCTGAATTCAAGGACGCGCCCGCAGGCGCTTCGGTGATCGAGAAGACCACCGTCTGGTTCGAGAACCGGTTCCCGACCGCGTTCGCCGAGTACAAGAAGCACATGTCGGAGTACTACGCTCCGAAGAACTTCAACAGCTGGTACTTCTTCGGCTCGCTGGCCCTGCTGGTGCTGGTGATCCAGATCGTCACGGGCATCTTCCTGGTGATGCACTACAAGCCCGATGCGGCGCTCGCCTTCGCCTCGGTCGAGTACATCATGCGCGACGTGCCCTGGGGCTGGCTGATCCGCTACATGCACAGCACCGGGGCGAGCGCCTTCTTCATCGTCGTCTACCTGCACATGTTCCGCGGGCTGCTCTACGGCAGTTACCGCAAGCCGCGCGAACTGGTGTGGATCTTTGGCTGCCTGATCTTCCTGTGCCTGATGGGCGAGGCCTTCTTCGGCTACCTGCTGCCCTGGGGCCAGATGTCCTACTGGGGCGCGCAGGTGATCGTCAACCTGTTTGCCGCGATTCCCTTCGTCGGCCCTGACCTTGCCCTGCTGATCCGCGGCGACTACGTCGTCAGCGACGCGACGCTCAACCGCTTCTTCAGCTTCCACGTGATCGCAATCCCGCTGGTCCTGCTGGGCCTGGTCGTGGCGCACCTGCTGGCCCTGCACGACGTAGGGTCCAACAACCCCGATGGCGTCGAGATCAAGGCCAAGAAGGATCCGAAGACGGGCATCCCGCTGGACGGCATCCCCTTCCACCCGTATTACACGGTGCACGACATCGTCGGCGTGGGGGTGTTCCTGTTCCTCTTCTCGGCCGTCATCTTCTTCGCGCCCGAGCTCGGCGGCTATTTCCTCGAGTACAACAACTTCATCCCGGCCGACCCGCTGAAGACGCCGGCGCACATCGCCCCGGTGTGGTACTTCACGCCGTACTACTCGATGCTGCGTGCAACGACCGACCCGATGGTCAACGTCTTCGTCGTCATCACGGCGCTTGGCACCGTCGGCGCGCTGCTCAAGGGCGGCTTCAGCGGCAAGGCCAAGGCCGGCATCGTCGTTGCCGGTCTGGTCGTCATCGCGCTGCTCAAGGTCTTCGACGCCAAGTTCTGGGGTGTCGTGGTGATGGGTGGTGCGGTCATCATCCTCTTCCTGCTGCCCTGGCTCGACCGCAGCCCGGTGAAGTCGATCCGCTACCGCCCGAACTGGCACAAGTGGCTGTACGGCGTGTTCGTCGTCGTCTTCTTCGTGCTGGGCTACCTGGGCATCCAGCCGGTCTCCGACGTGGCGACGCTGATGGCGCAGGTCGGCACCATCTTCTATTTCGGTTTCTTCGCGCTCATGCCGGTGTGGAGCCAGATCGGCGAGTTCAAGGCCGTGCCTGACCGCGTCACCTTCCAGCCGCACTGACGAACCGCCTGAAAGCCTCAAGCCATGAAGAAACTCATCCTCTGCTTGTTCGCCAGCCTGCTGCTGGCCACGGGTGCACAGGCGGCAGGCGGTGGCGTGGCGTGGGACAAGTTCCCCGCCGACCGCGTGACCGACGTGGCTGCGCTGCAGCGCGGTGCCAAGCTGTTCGCCAACTACTGCCTCAACTGCCACGCGGCGGGCTACCTGCGCTACAACCGCCTGCAGGACATCGGCCTGACCGACGAGCAGATCAAGAGCAATCTGCTGTTCACCGGCGGGAAGGTCGGTGACACGATGAAGATCGCGCTCGACGCCAAGGACGGCAAGGAGTGGTTCGGCGCGGCGCCTCCCGACCTCACGCTGATCGCGCGCTCGCGCTCGGCACCCGGGCAGGGCAGCGGTGCAGACTATGTCTACACCTACCTGCGCACCTACTACCGCGACGACACCAAGGCCACCGGCTGGGACAACCTGGCCTTCCCGAGCGTGGCGATGCCGCACGCGCTGTGGGAACTGCAGGGCCAGCAGCGCGCCGTCTATGCCGAGGAGAAGGATCCCCATGACGCCAGCAAGACCGTGCATGTGTTCAAGGGCTTCGAGCCCATCACCCAGGGCACGCTGACACCCAGCGAGTACAACGAGGCGGTGGCCGACCTCGTGGCCTTCCTGCAGTGGGCCGGCGAGCCCAACCAGGGTGGCCGCGTGCGGCTGGGCGTGTGGGTCCTCATCTTCCTGGCCGTCTTCACCGTCATCGCCTGGCGGCTGAACGCGGCGTACTGGAAGGACGTCAAGTAGCATCGCGGCCCCGGCGTGTGCATGCCGGGTCGGGCGCAGTGGGGGCTTGCCGCGCCCACTGCGCTTGGTTTTTTCGGGGCCCGGCCCTGTGCGGCCCCACTCATTCGATCGAAGGCTTCACGCCATGATGGTCCTCTACTCCGGAACCACCTGCCCGTACTCGCACCGCTGCCGCTTCGTGCTGTTCGAGAAGGGCATGGATTTCGAGATTCGCGACGTCGACCTGTTCGCCAAGCCCGAGGACATCGCGCTGATGAACCCGTACAACGAGGTGCCCATCCTCGTCGAGCGCGACCTCATCCTCTACGAATCGCACATCATCAACGAGTACATCGACGAGCGCTTCCCGCACCCGCAGCTCATGCCCGGCGAGCCGGTGGCGCGGGCGCGCGTGCGCCTGTTCCTCTTCAACTTCGAGAAGGAACTGTTCGCCCACGTCAACCTGCTCGAGAGCCGCAGCGTCAAGGGCACGGACAAGCAGCTCGAGCGTGCACGCAGCCAGATCCGCGACCGCCTCACGCAGCTTGCGCCGATCTTCCTGCGCAACAAGTACATGCTGGGCGACGACTTCAGCATGCTCGACGTGGCGATCGCGCCGCTGCTGTGGCGGCTGGACTACTACGGCATCGACCTGAGCAAGAATGCCGCGCCCTTGCTGAAGTATGCCGAGCGCATCTTCTCGCGCCCGGCCTACATCGAGGCACTGACGCCCTCCGAGAAGGTGATGCGCAAGTAGGCGTCACCCGCGCAACACGCCACGACACCGAGATGAACGCGCCGACGTCCGCGGGCAGCCAGGGCAGCTCCACACGGCCCTACCTGCTGCGCGCGCTGCACGACTGGTGCACCGACAACGGCTTCACGCCCTATATCGCCGTCCATGTCGACGCCACGGTGCTGGTGCCGATGGAGTACGTGAAGAACAGCGAGATCGTGCTCAACATCGGCTTCGAGGCCACGAGCGGCCTGCAACTGGGCAACGAGGCGATCGAGTTCCGCGCCCGCTTTGGCGGCATCACGCGGGATATTCATGTTCCGGTCGACCATGTCGTCGCCATCTACGCGCGCGAGAACGGCCAGGGCATGGCCTTCCCACTGCCCGCTGCGGGGGACGATGGGTCGCCTGAAGGGGACGATGCCCAGGATCGGGGCTCACGCGCAGGCACCGCCGCGCCCGGCCTGCGCCTGGCCACGGTCGAACCCACCGACGGCGAGCCGCCACCCGAGCCGCCCGAGCCCCCGGCAGGGCCGGCGCGACCATCGCTCAAGCGCATCAAGTAGGGCACTGCACGGCGCTGGAGCGCCCGTGCGCACCTAGAATCGACCGCCCAGCCGGCTTAGCTCAGTTGGTAGAGCACCCGCCTTGTAAGCGGAAGGTCGTCCGTTCGATTCGGACAGCCGGCACCATCCCAGGGCTTCACAGAGCCACACAACCAATCAGGCGCCTAGTTGAATCAACAACTTAGGCGCCTTTTTCATTGCACGTAGGGGCACAAGGCCGCTAGACTGCGCACAGTGAACCGGGGCACGAACCGGGGCACTTTCGCCAGACCGGGACAGAAACCGGGGCACAGTCCGCCTCGGGGCGCGATTCCGGGGCACAGCCGAAGGGGTGCGCGACATGCTGACCGATGCCGACTGCCGCAATGCCAAGTGCCCGAAGGGCAAGGCCCGTCACCGGCTGAACGACGGCGGCGGGCTGTACCTTGAGGTTTCCCCGGCCGGCTCGCGCCGCTGGTTCTGGAAGTTCTACGCGGCCAGCAAGGAAGACCGGCTAGCGCTCGGCACCTATCCCGAGGTGGGGCTGAAGAAGGCGCGGGCCGACCGCGACGAAGCGCGCAAGCTGCACAAGGCCGGCACGCATCCGCGCCTGGCCGCGCGTGTGCAGAGGCTGACGAACCGTGCCGCGCAGGCGACGAGCTTCGAGGCCGTGGCCCGCGAGTTCTACGAGGCGCAGCGCAGCGGCTGGAGCGAGACCTATGCGGCGAAGTGGCTGCGGCTGATGGAGCGCGACCTGTTCCCGTGGCTCGGCGCTCTGCCGCTGCGCGACGTCTCGGCGCCGATCCTGCTGTCGGCATTGCATCGGGTAGAGGCTCGAGGGGCGCACGACACGGCGCACGCGCTGCGCCAGTACGCGGGGCAGGTGTACCGGCTCGGCATTGCCACCGGCCGCTGTGACCGCAACCCTGCTGCGGACCTGTGCGACGCACTCAAGCCGCTGAACGTGCGGCACATGGGCGCGGTCCTGGACCCGCAGAAGGCCGGCGAGCTGATGCGAAACCTTCACAGCTACGCGGGCCAGCCAGTGACCCGCGCGGCGCTGCTGCTGTCGGCGTTCTCTTTTCAGCGACCCGGCAACATCCGCGCGATGGAGTGGTCAGAAATCGACGCCGCGCGCGCGCTGTGGACGATCCCGGCCGCGAAGATGAAGCGCTCGGTCCACGGCAAGACGAACGGCAGGCCACACCTGGTGCCGCTGGCGGCGCAGGCCCTGGCCGTCCTGGAAGACCTGCGCCCGCTCACGGGGCATGGGCGCTACGTGTTCCCTTCCCTGCTGACCGGCGAGGCATGCATGAGCGAAAACACCATCCGCGCCGCGCTGCGCCGCATGGGCTATGCCAACGACCAGATGACCGCGCACGGGTTCCGCGCGATGGCGCGCACGCTAATCGTGGAGCACCTGCCCGGGGTCGATCCGGAGGTGATCGAGGCGCAACTGGCCCACGGCAAGAGCGGGCCGCTCGGCATGGCCTATGACCGCGCCGAGTACGTCGCACAGCGCCGTGAGCTGATGACAAAGTGGGCCGACTACCTGGAGCGGCTGCGCGATGGGGCCGACGTGATCCCGCTTGCTGGGAGGGCCGCATGAAGCCGCTTCAGGTGAAGATGACCATAGCCCGTGACGGCGGGCCGCTGGCCGTGCTCGATCTGCCTGGCGATGGCGCCGAGCTGCGCCCGCAGCAACTGCGCGACCTGGCCGCCGCGCTGGTGCGCGTGGCCGGCGATTGCGAGGGCCGCAAGCTGACGCACCGAGGCCGGCCGATTCCTGACGAGCGCCGGAGCTATCAGGTCAAGATCGTGGGCGACATCAGGAACAACATCGACACCGACCCGCCGCGACAGGCCGCGATGTGCGCGCCGGATTCGTCAGTGCAATCAAGCACTTGCGAATGAATGCCGAAGGAGCCAGATTTCAGTTCGACCCCGCGCGCAATCGCGTTGTTGCCAAAAGCGCCTAAACTTGTTACGACCGATCCAGGCAACGGCAATTTGTAGTAGCCGACGCTGAAAAAGGCGAGGGGCCGCACGTTGGCGCGTGCGACCCCTCAGGTACCGAAGCACCGTGTCCACCCCACAAGGCCGGACGGACGTGAGGATACGCTAAACCAACTACGGTTGAAGCGTGTGTCATCAAGTCCGGGGTGCGTCGGTTTTCATGTTCTGAAACCGGACTCTTTGATGACCGCACACGCACCCAAGCGCCGCCGCGAGGCGCAGCCCCTGCACGTCGTCCAGTTGGACGACGCCCTATTGAAGTTGTCGACCGCATCTGCGGTAGCGGGGTTGTCTGTGCCCACGCTCTACCGCCTGGCGAAGTCGGACCCGACATTCCCGAAGTTCATCAAGATGGGCCAGCGCTGCACGCGCATTCGCGCGGGCGACTTGACCGCGTGGCTGGCGGCGCGGGCCGGAGCGTGAGCCATGGCCGCGCCCCACAGCGACGGGGCCGCAGCCCCGGGCCTGGCCGCGCCTGAGCGGCTGCACAAGGACGAAGACCCCGGGCGGACAGGCACCGAGGTCTTCAAGGGACTAGCTCAACGAGTGAGCTTCGATTCTCGCTCGCCAGACCCGTGGCCGCAAGGCCCGAGGGCTACTGCTCTGATGCTGGGCTTGCTGCTGCTGACGTGGCTGCTGGGCGATGGGAGGCCGCGATGAGCACCCGCTTCACCATCTTCACCTCGTCGCAACCGCCGCGACTCACCAAGGTCTTCGGACTCGACGAGGCCGGCAAGCTGACGAAGACCACGGCAGCGAGCATGACCGCCGGCACCGCCGAGCGCATCGCGGTCGACGACCTGCACGAACTAGCCGCGTGCCTGGCCGCGCTGACTCCCGCGCAGGCCGTAGGCTGGGGCATCGCAGAGCATGGCCGCGTGAACATCACCACGGCGGCGAACGAGGTCGACGGGTTCATCGGCCGCACGCGGGAGAACTTCGCCTTCGCCAAGGGGCCGGGCGTCCTCATGCTCGATCACGACGGGCTGCCTGATGGTGTGCTCACCGCTGACGAGTTCCGCGCCCGCCTGGTCGACGCCTGCCCGGTGCTGGCCGACGCGCCGATGCTGTGGCGCCCCTCGGCATCGGCTGGCCTGGTCGCGCCGGACGGCCGCGAGCTGACCGGGCTGCACCGGCATCGGCTCTACATCCCCGTGACCGATGCCTCGGCGATCCCCGCTGCAGGCAAGCGGCTGGTCGCGCTGCTGTGGGCCTGCGGGCATGGATGGCATGAGGTCGGCAAGGCCGGACAGGCGCTGCCTCGCACTCTGGTGGATGCATCCGTGTGGCAGCCGGAGCGGCTGGATTTCGCAGCACCGCCGATCCTGAACGACGGCATCCGCAGACCGAACACCGACGCGCGCATCTGGGGCGACCCGACTGCACTGTTTGACCTGGCCAGCATCGTGCTGTCGTCGGCGCAGGGGCGCGAGGCGCTGCAGGCGCAGAAGGCCAGCAAGCGCAGCATCGCAGACGAGTGCAAGGTGCAGCGTGAGCGCTGGGCCGACGAGCATGCGCCCGCCCTGGCTGCGGCGCGCGGCATCACCGCCGCCGATGCACGTGCCGTGCTGGTCCGCGCCAGCGCGCACGGCGTACTGATGGGGGATTTCATGCTGACCGCTTCATCCGGCGCTGCCGTCAGTGTCGGTGACGTGCTCGATAACCCCGAGCGCTGGCACAACACGCGCTTCGCCGATCCGCTGGAGCCAGACAACGATCTGCGTGTTGCGTTCGTCAACCTGCGCAGCGGTGGGCGCCCGTATCTGTGGACGCATCGTCACGGCGGCATGCGCTTCGAGCTGCGCCGCCAGTCGGCACGCGTGCAGGTGGGCAGGGGCCTGCGCATCGCCAGCACTGATGCCGTGCTTGAAGTGCTGCACGCACGTGGCGAGCTGTTCGACTTCGGCGAGGGTGCCGTTGCCTATGTCGCCGAAGGCCGTGCGCGGCCGGTGGGCGCCGACTGGCTCACCGACCACATGGGCCGCGTGTGCGACTTCTACAGCGTGCGCAGCCGCAAGACGCCAGACGGCGGGGATGAGATTGTCGAAGTAGCCGAAGATGCGCCGCCGGGTGTTGCGCGTGCTGTGCTGGCAAAACACGGTGAACGCGGTTTCGCGCACCTGGTTGCAGTCGTCACGGCGCCCACGCTGCGCGCTGATGGATCGGTGCTCGATACGCCCGGCTTCGATGCAGCATCGGGGCTGCTGTACTACAGCGAGGCCGACGCGCCGCGCGTGCCCGACAAGCCCACGCCGGCCGATGCACTGGCCGCGCTGCGGTTTCTGTGGCGCCCGTTCGCGCTCTTCCCCTACGTCGACGACGTGGCGCGCGGCGTGGTGTTGCATGGGCTGCTGACCGCTGCCATTCGCGCCGCGCTGCCCACGGCACCGGGCATCGCATTGGACGCACCCGCCGCCGGCACCGGCAAGACGCTGCTCGCGCGCTGCATCGGCATCCTGGCAGACGGTGGTGACCCGGCGATCCTGCCACCGGCCGACACCGACGAGGAAACCCGCAAGCGGCTGTTCGCGGCGCTGCGCGACGGGTCGCGCGTGCTGCTGTGGGACAACGTGCGCGAACCGCTGGGCTGCGCGGCGCTCGATTCGTTCCTGACCGCATCGACATTCCGTGACCGCATCCTCTGCGCCAGCGAGGTGGCGACGCTGCCGAACCGGTCGCTGTTCATCGCCACCGGCAACAACCTGCGCCTGACCGGCGACACGTGCAGGCGCATCTTCCTCGCGCGACTGGACGCGCAGACCGAGCAGCCCTATGCACGGGATTTCGACTTCGACCCGGCTGCGCGACTCATGGCAGAGCGCGCGCGCTACGTCGTCGCCGCACTGACCATCATCAGGGCCTACATCACGGCCGGCAGGCCGAAGGTCGCATCGGGAAGGACAGCCAGCTTCGAGCCGTGGGACGACCTGGTCCGCCAGCCAATTTGCTGGCTGGCCGATCTGGTGCGCCAAGCCGGTGGCGACGCACTGCCGGCGCTGGGCGATCCCCTGCAGGCTGCGCAACGCGCATTCGACCAAGACCCCGAGTCCACGAAGCACGCGGCGCTGCTGAACGCCTGGCACGACCAGTTTGTCGGCATGCCGGCAACGGTCGCGGCGGCTGTTCGCGCGTCAGACATGGACATGGACAGCGTGCTGCGGGCAGCGCTCGAAGAGGTCGGCGGGCAGGGCTCACGCATCAATACCCGGATCGTCGGGCGCTGGATCGAGCGCCATGCGGGACGGCGGATCGGCGGACTGTGGTTCGAGCGCGGCACGATGTCGCGCGGGCTGGTGACGTGGCGCACGCGCCGCGAAGCCTGCGCGCCGGTGGGCGAAAATAAACCCACCACACACACCAAACCCACCACGCCGGGCGGCGAACTGGCCGAACCGGGTGCTGATAGTGGTGGGTTTGGTGGGATTGGTGGGTTTGTTTCGGGTCACGGCCGCGCGGGCTTCGAGCCCGCAGCCGATGACGCCGAGGCGATCTGATGGGCGCCCGCGAGCTGCTGCATGACCTGGCCGGCGCCGGGTTCAGCCTCGAGGCGGACGGCGGCAAGATCGTGGTCAGGCCAGCATCGAAGCTGACCGCCGATCTGCGCGCCGATCTGCGCGCCGTCAAGCCCGAGCTGCTGCGGCTGCTGGCCAGCAGTGAGCGGCCCTACGCGCTCTCGCAGGCAGAAGGTGACGCTGCCCATGCCGAACCGTGGGACGACGCTGCCATCGGCCGTTTCGAGGCCCGCGTGGTGCTGCTCAGGCGCCGGGGGTTTCCCGACGTCTCCGCCGACGACCTCGCCGAGCGGCTACACCTGCGCGACGTCCAGATGGATGACAGGCGGCTGTGCCTTGAGTGCATCCACCTGGCTGGCCGCGCTGGCGCGTGGCACTGCGGCAACTATCGTGCAGCCCAGGTTATGCGCGACGTGCCTGGTGACCTGGTGGCGCGGCTGCAGCGCTGCGCGGGTTTCCAATCCGGGGGGTGACCATGGCGACGAAGAAGCCGGCCACACCGCCCCCAGCGAAGCCGAAGGGCTGGATGTTGGAGGCACCGCTCGATGCGCCTGGCCGCACGCGCGACCAATTGTTGGCGCAGGTTGCAGTGGATGGCATCGTGGGCAATGCCCGTTCGCTGGTGGACTTCGGGCATGCGACGTTCGGCGAACTGTCGTTGACCGACTGCGCAATGGCGCTGAAGGACACCGCCCAGGACTCGAACGATGGCGACCTATCGGCAGCCGTGACCATGCTGTCATCGCAGGCCGTGGCGCTGAATGCGATGTTCGGCGAGCTGGCCCGGCGTTCGGCCCTGAACATGGGTGAGTACATCGACGCGAGCGAGCGCTATATGAGGCTCGCCCTGAAGGCACAGGGGCAGTGCCGCGCCACGCTGGAAACGCTGGCCGCCATCAAGAACCCGCCCGCGGTGTTCGCGCGGCAGGCGAACATCAACAACGGCGGGCAGCAGCAGGTCAACAACGGTGTGGTGGCGCCGGCCTCGCCCGCGCGTGCGGAAGAAATCCAGAGCCGACCGAACGAACTATTGGAGCAGCAGCAGCATGGCGAATGGCTGGACACCGGAACGGCGGGCAAGGCAGGCGGCGCTGATCCGCACCTGGAGCCCGTGGGAGCGATCGACCGGGCCGACGTCACCGGCAGGTAAGGCAACGTCGGCCAGCAACGCATTCAAGGGCGGACACCGGGCGACGCTGCGCGCCCTGGCGCGCGAGCTGAACGAGGCGCTACGGGCACAGCGGGCCGCGCTGCGGCGGCGCTGACGGGGCTGCACGCTGGCTCTGCGGCGCTGCGGCGCTGCGGCCGCCCCCTATAGGTACTTTTGGCGCGGCTGCCGGGCGGGTAATTCCACCCCCGAGCGCGCGCTAGCGGGTTGCTTGACGGGTTACTTGACGCCGGCGGGCGCTGGGGCGGCACTGGCCCGGCGCCGTGCTGGCTCCCGGCCTGACCTGATCCGAACGACTGCGAGGTGAGACATGGCACGCAAGAGGAAAGACGCCGAGCTGATCCGTGGCCGCGCCGCGCACCGCCGCACCGAGGGCGATTACATGGGCGTGCTGCTGGGTGCGGTGACGCTCGAAGACTGGCGCGACGTGGTGAACGGCGCCAAGGCGGCGGCGAAGGCCGGCGACCCCCAGGCGCGGGCCTGGCTGGCGCAGTACCTGATGGGCCGTCCCGAAGGCAAGGCACCCACCCCGCTCAACATCGTGGTGCAGCAACTGAACGGCGCTGATCCGCTGGTGGAACGGCTGGCGCGGCCGGTGATCGAGCGCCAGAAGTACCCCAGCATGCACGGGAACGATGGTTTGGAGGCGCAGATACGGGCGCTGGTGGCCGCTGAACTGGCGGACAAGGTGAGAGCAGCGGAAACCATCGAAAACCCAGCAACGACGCGGCTTCCCGACGAATCGGGCGCCTGACCGGCTGGTGAACCTGGCTGATGATTTCGGAAAATCTCTGAGGGGTGGCGCATGGGCGGACTCGGCAGCGGCCGGCGATTCGGGAAGGACTGCACCGACGACATGCAGTCACTGGACGTGCGCAAGCTGCAACGGCAGCGGCTGCTGACGCCGGGCAACTCGCTGACGTGGAGCTGGTCAGTCAACGGCGACACTCGCGCCACGATCAACCTGCTGGTGGGCGCTGACCGGGTGACGCTGGACTACCGGACGCGCGAGCGCGGCGGCGAGTGGCGACCGATGAACTACCCGGTGCGCCTGGACTGGACCAACTGCAACTTTGGCGGCCGGCGCGCGTGGTGGCTGTGCCCTGCTGCGGGCTGCGGCCGGCGCGTGGCCGTGCTCTACGGCGGCGCGGTGTTCGCGTGCCGACACTGCCACCGCCTGGCCTACCGCTGCCAGCGCGAGACCGCCGACGACCTGGCGGCGAGGCGGGCGGGCACGATCCGGCGGCGGCTGGGCTGGAAGCCCGGCATCCTGAACGGCAGCGGGCTGAAGCCCAAGGGCATGCACTGGTGCACGTTCGAGCGCCTGCAAGGCCAGCACGATGCACACGTCAACGCTGCGCTGGCCGGCATGGCGGCGCGGCTGGGGCTGCTGCAAGGCCGCATCGATGGCCCGCCCGAGCTGTAGGCCGGCGCAGGGCAGGGGTACCGATACCGAAACCGGGGCACAAACCGGGGCACGAATCAGGCACTGCCACCAATGGAGCAAGCATCCATGCGGATTATGGCCCGGTGTGTGATCCCGACAGCCGGCACCATGAGACAGCCCTGCGGGAATGACCCCGTGCGCTACGGCGCCGCGCTGCGGCCGGCGTCGGAGCGCGCCCGCAAGGCCTCATACAGCTGCGCCGGCCCGAGCAGGATGTCCTTCAGGCCATCGCGCACCCGCTCCGAGCCCAGGGCCTGCGAACTCATGGTCTGGTGGGCCTCGAAGGCGTCGATGATGGCGTCCATCAAGGCCCGGCCGAGGTCGGGCGAGTTGGCGAACTGCTCCTTGCTGTTGCTGGCCGCCTGCTGCATCAGCGTGTCGTTCTCCAGCAGCTTGCCGCGGAGCACGCCGTTGACGTAGACGAGCTGGTCGTCGTCGCTCAGCTCGCCCTCGAAGAGCCCGTTCACCTTCTGGATGATTTCCACCAGATAGGCTTGGCTCTTCTCCTGCACCGAACCGCTGCCCACCGCATCCATGGCCGCAAGCTTGTAGCTGCCGTCGGCATTCAGGCTCAGCGGCTGCCTGCCGGCGTTCTTCAGGGTGTGGTGGGTGAGCACGACCTTGCTC
>JADZCL010000155.1 GCA_020851615.1 Rubrivivax sp. | reverse complement strand
TGGTCAATGCCCTGGTGGTGTTCACGCTGGTGGTGGGCAACTTCGCGCTGTCCATGCTGCTGGGCAGCCGCGTGCCGCTGCTGTCGGTGATGACCTACAACACCTTCGTCAGCGAGATGGGCGGCAGTCCGGCGCTGCAGAGCGCGATGTCGGTGGTGATGATCGCCATCGTCGCACTGGTGCTGTTCGTGCAGAAGCGCGTCGTCGAGCGCAAGGTCTACGCCATGACCCAGGGTCGCGCAGCCGTGCCGCAGCGCGTGCGCTCAGCTGCAGCCTTGCTGTTCACCGGGGCCAGCGGCCTGGTGGTGCTGGCCTCGCTGCTGCCGCTCATCGCCGTCTTCGTCGGCGCCTTGACCGCCACCAGCGGGCCGGTGATGCACTGGGGTCAGTGGTCGCTCTCGAGCCTGCAGCGCGTGCTGCACAACGCGCCCGAGCCCATCCTCAACTCGCTGCAGTTCGCGTCGCTGGCCACCGTGATCGGCGTTGCGGTAGCGGTGCTGGTGAGCTATCTGACCATCAAGAAGCGTACGCTGTACAGCCAGGTCCTCGACTACATCGTCGTGCTGCCACTGACGATCTCGGGCACGGTACTGGGCATCGCCCTGGTGCAGACCTTCAATACCGGTGCGCTGGTGCTGGCCGGCAGCTCGGCCATCATGGTGCTGGCCTACACGATACGGCGCCTGCCGTTTGCCATGCGCAACGCCTCCTCGACGCTGTTCAACATCCCCGATTCGATCGAGGAGGCTTCGATCAGCCTGGGCGTGTCGCCGCTGCGAAGCTTCTTCAAGGTGGTGCTGCCGGCGATGAAGGCCTCGCTGATCTCGGCCACGATCCTGATGTGGGTGACGACGATCTCCGAGCTCTCGGCCTCCATGGTCGTCTACAGCGGCGGACTGGAGACCATGCCGATCGCCATCTTCCGTCAGGTCGACGGTGGGCGCCTGGGTCTGGCGTCGGCCTACGGCGCCGTGCTGGTGAGCGTACTGTTGCTGCCCATCGTGCTGGCGCTCAAGGTGTTTCGCATCCGACTCTTCAAATGATTCTGTCCAACCCGGAGGCTCCGATGAAACTCAAGACTGCCCTGCAGACCGCCCTGTCCGCCACTGGCCTGGCGCTGACGATGGCGCTGACGATGGCGCATGCGCAAACGGTGGTGCTGTACTCGTCCAACAACACCGAGACGATCGAGACCGCGCTCAACGTGGTCAAGAAGAAGCACCCCTCGCTCAACGTGCAGCAGGTCACCGGGGGCACGGGCTCGCTGATGAAGCGCATCCAGGCCGAGGCCAGGAACCCGCGCGGCGACGTGCTCTGGAGCGGCGGCTTCGGCACGCTGGGTGCTTACAAGGACTTGCTCGAGCCGTACAAGGCGCCGGGGCTGGAGGCGATCCCGGCCCAGTTCCGCGGCCCGGCCAACCTGTGGGTGGGCACCAATCTGCACGTCATGGTGATGATGGTCAACGAACGCCAGCTCAAGGGTCTGGCTGCACCCAGGACCTGGTCGGACCTGATGCGCCCCGAATGGAAGGGCAGGTTCGCCATCACCGACCCGAGCAAGAGCGCCACCGCCTACCTGCTGGTCTACGGCCTGCTCAGGCAGTTCGGCCGGGATGGGCTGGAGAAGATCGCCGCCAACGCCGTGGTCACTTCATCCTCGGGCACCACCTACAAGGGCACGGCTGCGGGCGAGTACGCCGTCGGCCTGACACTCGAGTATGCAGCGCAGGAGTACGTCGCCGGCGGGCAGAAGGAGATCAAGCTGGTCTACCCGAGCGAGGGCAGCTACCTGGCGCCCGAGGGCATGTTCATCATCAAGGGCGCCAAGAACATGGACGCGGCCAAGACCCTGTACAACGAACTGATGAGCAAGGCGGTGCAGGAGGCGGAGCTGGTGAAGAACTTCCGCCGCCCCACGCGCAGCGACATCCCGGTCTCCAAGCTGACTGCGCTGCCCGACCTGAAGACGATCAAGATCTTCCCACTGGATCAGGCGCAGGCTTCGGATGAATACGAACAGCTGATCGCGCTGTGGAAGCTGGCGGTGAACAAGGCGCGCTGATCCAGCCCCCGGCGGCCACGCCAGCCGCCCGTCCCGCAACGCACGCGCGCTGCAGCGTGCGCGCCCACGGGCTCAGTTGCGGCGCATGAACGGGAATCGGCGCAACCTATGGCGCCGGCGGCGGGGCCATGCGGCAGCCATCCGAGCGCACACCCTCGCGATCGAGCCAGAGGCCGGCCACCGCCTTCCGGATCGCGCGGCCGTGGCTGCGGTACAGCTCGAGTGCGCGCAGGTTGTCCTCCAGCTGGGCCAGTCGGCTGACGCCGAACAGCACGTTGGTGACGTGCGGATTGCTCA
Organism: Rubrivivax sp.; assembly: GCA_020851615.1. Classification (GTDB taxonomy): domain Bacteria; phylum Pseudomonadota; class Gammaproteobacteria; order Burkholderiales; family Burkholderiaceae_C; genus Rubrivivax. The sequence continues at coordinate 217 of JADZCL010000155.1, read as the reverse complement.
GGCAGAAGGCGATCCCAAGCTGCGCCGGCGTGGCGTCGAAGCGGCTGGCGATGGCACGCACCTGATCTGCGCAGGCGATGATCGCGCTGCGGATGCCGCCGGGGTCGGCGCCGATCTGGCGCTGGGTGTGGGTGTTGCCGGCCAGGATGCCGCCCTCGAAGACATCCGACGCCTGCAAGCCCAGCGTGCCCGCGGCGAAGTGGGCGCCGTATTCCGG
>JADZCL010000154.1 GCA_020851615.1 Rubrivivax sp. | reverse complement strand
GCGGCCGTTGCCGAATGCCGCGCCTGCGGCCTGCACGCCACGCGCCAGCAGACGGTGTTCGGCGTGGGCGCGCCGCAGGCGCAGTGGATGGTGGTCGGCGAGGCGCCCGGCGAGCAGGAGGACGCGCGCGGCGAGCCCTTCGTCGGTCCGGCCGGCGAGTTGCTGGACAGCATGCTGCATGCGCTGCAGCTCACGCGTGCGCAGGATGGACCGCAAGCGCCCGAACGGCGCGTCTTCATTGCCAACACGCTCAAGTGCCGCCCGCCGCGCAACCGCAATCCGCTGCTGGAGGAACTGCAGGCCTGCGAGCCCTTCCTCGTGCGCCAGATCGCGCTCGTGCAGCCGCGCATCATCCTGGCCATGGGGCGCTTTGCGATCCAGTCGCTGCTGCGCAGCGGCGAGCCGGTGGGCAAGCTGCGCGGACGGGTGCATCAGTATCAGGGCGTGCCGCTGGTCGTCACCTACCACCCGGCCTACCTGCTGCGCAACCCGGCGGACAAGGCGCGCGCCTGGGACGACCTCTGCCTTGCGGCAGATGTGGCCGAGGCAGCGGGGCCGCCGGTGCTCAGGCCTTAGGCGCCTTGGCCGGACGAACCCAGCCCGGCAGACTGCGCTGCGGTGCCCGCGCCACGGTCAACTGGCCGGCGGGGGCGGGGCGGGCGATGGTCGAACCCCCGCCGATCGTTGCGCCCGCACCCAGCGTCACCGGGGCCACCAGCACGCAGTTGCTGCCGACGTGCACGTCGTCTTCGATCACCGTGCGGTGCTTGTTGGCGCCGTCGTAGTTGGCGGTGATGCTGCCCGCACCGTAGTTCACCCGTGCGCCCACGGTCGCGTCGCCCAGGTAGGCCAGGTGGTTGGCCTTGGCGCCGCGGCCAAGGGTCGAGTTCTTCACCTCGACGAAGTTGCCGATGTGCACCTCGGGCCCGAGCGCAGCACCCGGGCGCAGCCGTGCGAACGGACCGACGATGGCGCCGGCGCCGACCTTTGCGCCTTCGATGTGCGTGAAGGGCTGGATCACCGCGTCGTCGGCGATCTCGGCGTCGCGCAGCACGCAGTGCGCACCGATCGTCACCCGGTGGCCCACACGCACCCGGCCCTCGAACACGCAGCCAACGTCGATCTCGACGTCCTCGCCGCAGGTGAGCGTGCCGCGCAGGTCGAAGCGTGCCGGATCGGCCAGGCGCACGCCGGCCTGCATCTGCGCCTGTGCCAGGCGCATCTGCAGGCCGCGCTCGGCCTGCGCCAGTTGCCGGGGGTCGTTCACACCCAGCACGTCGAGTTCGTCCTGCGCCGCCTGCGAGACCACCGGCACGCCCTGGGCGACCGCCATCGCCACGATGTCGGTCAGGTAGTACTCGCGCTGCGCATTCTCGTTGCGCAGCGCCATCACCCAGCGCTTGAGCGCGCCCAGTGGCGCGGCCATGATGCCGGTGTAGATCTCGCGCAGCGCGCGCTGGTCGGGGCTTGCGTCCTTTTCCTCGACGATCCCGCGCACGGCGCCGTCTGCAGCGCGCACGATGCGGCCATAGCCCTTGGGGTCGGCAAGTTCGATGGTCAGCAGCGCCAGCGCCTGGTCGCCGCAGGCCGCGGCCAGCGCACGCGCGGTTTCGGGGCGGATCAGCGGCACGTCGCCGTTGAGGATCAGCACCGTGCCCTGTTCGCCCGAGAGGTGCGGCACCACCTGCTGGATTGCATGGCCGGTTCCCAGTTGCGGCTCCTGGCGCACGCAGTGCACCGGCTGCCCGGCGACCATGGCCTCGACGGCGTCGGCGCCGTGCCCGGTGATGACCAGCGTCTGCGCCGCCTGCAGCCCGGCGGCCGCCTGCAGCACATGCTGCAGCAGCGGCTGCACGCCCAGGCGGTGCAAGACCTTGGGCTTGTGCGACTTCATGCGGGTGCCTTTGCCCGCGGCCATGACGACGACGTGGAGTGCCATGTGATGGAGCTTCCTGCGAACGGGGTGTGCTGAAGGTGGGCTGCTGCCGCCCGCTCAGGGTGCTGTAGCCGGACGCGGCACGCTCACGCGCCGCGGCGAGAGGGCCGGGCGCGGGAAGTCGGCCAAGGCGGCGCTGAACATCGCCGCCAGTGTCGCCTCGTCGGCCCGGCTGCTGCCGTCGCTGGCGGCGCGCGTCTCGTACAAGGGCTTGCCGCTGCTGCGGTCGCGCAGCAGCAGCGCCGTTTCCTGTTCGTAGCGCGGTGGGGAGAAGGTCCAGCCCAGGCCCCAGGACGGACCGATCCAGGGCCCGCGGTGGTAGCGCCCGAAGCCGCCGCGGAACCACAGCGGATCGTCCCAGACCGGATTGGCCACTCGCGCAGCGCGCGCGCCCAGCTGCACCAGCACATCGGGCTCCTGCCCCGCCGCAACGGGAACGAAGCCCGCCTTGGCCAGCGCCGGTGCGGCAGCCCGCTCGAGCCGCGCCGCCTGCTCGGGGTCGGCCTGCTGCGACGGCAGCCGCTCGAAGGCGTAGTGGCCCGGCGCGCGACCCGTGGGCCACTCGCCAAAGCTGCTGACGTCACTGGTGACCGTGTCCAGGCCCGCGCAGCCGGCAAGCAGCGCCGGGAGGGCAAGTGCGGCCAGTGCGGTCCGCGCCGATGAAATCAACAGGGGGCGTCGTGTCATGGCTTGCCTTTCTGCAGTCGAGGGGCCTCGATGCCCGTCGCAGCGCCGTGCGGGTCGTCGTCGTCGAAGGCCTTGTCGCCCTCGGGATCGGCCACGCCGTGTGCACGCAGCGTCTCGAAGGGGTAGAGGCGGCGGTCCATCAGGTGCGAGGGCACGATCTTGCCCATCGCGGTGAGCATGTTGTCGGTGCGGCCGGGGTATTGCTTCTCCCACTCGCGCACCATGGCCTTGATCTGCTGGCGCTGCAGGTTGGGCTGGTTGCCGCACAGCGAGCAGGGGATGATCGGGTACTGCCGGTGCTCGGCCCAGCGCTCGAGGTCGCGCTCGGCAACGTAGGCCAGCGGGCGAATCACCACATGCTGGCCGTCGTCGCTGACCAGCTTGGGCGGCATGCCCTTGAGCCGGCTGCCGAAGAACATGTTCATCAGCAGGGTCACGACCATGTCGTCGCGATGATGGCCCAGGGCGATCTTGGTGGCGCCGAGTTCACGCGCGACGCGGTAGAGGATGCCGCGACGCAGGCGCGAGCACAGGCTGCACATCGTCTTGCCCTCGGGGACATGCGTCTTCACGACCGTGTAGGTGTCCTGGGTCTCGATGTGAAAGGGCACGCCGAGCTGGCGCAGGTAGCCCGGCAGCACGTCGGCGGGGAAGCCCGGCTGCTTCTGGTCGAGGTTGACAGCGACGACGTCGAAACCGATCGGCGCGCGGCGGCGCATCTCGAGCAGGATGTCCAGCAGCGCATGGCTGTCCTTGCCGCCGGAGAGGCAGACCATGACCTTGTCGCCGTCCTCGATCATGCGGTAGTCGCCGATCGCCTGCCCCACCAGCCGGTGCAGCTTCTTGGAGAGCTTGTTGGCCTCGAAGGCGGCCTTCTTTGCCGCTGCGGCGTCGTGGAGGGCGTTCATCCTGTGCTTCCTGGGTGGCTGGGCACGCCGGGGTTGATGCCGAAGACCTCGATCCCGACTGCCTCGCAGTCGGGGTAGACGTCGGGTTTCTCAGTGACCACGCGCGCCGCGCGCACGCCCGGATGCGCCAGCAGCGTGCGCAGGATGCCGTCGGCCAGCGTCTCCTGCAACTGCACGGGCCCCTGCGCCACGCGCTCCCGGATGCGCGCGCGCACGAAGTCGTAGTCGACGACCTCGCTCAGGCGGTCGGCCTGCGGGGTGCTGAGCGCAAGCGGCACCCAGAGGTCGACGTGAAAGCGCATGCGCTGCGCATGGCCCTGCTCGAAGGCGTGCACGCCGATGCGCACCGGCAGCTCGTAGCCGCGCAGGAAGAGCCGCCGGCAATCGGCCAGGCGCGGGTCGGTCATCGGGGCGCCTGCGTGCCCGTCGACGCGGCTGCATCGCGCGCCTCGAACATCACATCCCGGCTGCGCGGCTGCAGGTGCTGTCCGCCGTCGACGAGCAGCGTGGTGCCGGTGATCGCGGGGGCCTGCAGCAGGAAGCGCACTGCCTGCGCGACGTCCGCTGCGGTCGAGCCGCGAGCCAGTGGCGTCAGGCGGTGTGCGGCCTCGAAATCGGCGTCGGTCTGGTCGCCCGAGCGCAGCGTCAGCCCTGGCGCCACGCCGCACACGCGCAACTCCGGCGCCAGCGCCTGCGCCAGCAGGCGCGTTGCGCCTTCCAGGGCGATCTTGGAGAGCGTGTAGGAGAAGTGGTCCGGGTTCGGGTTCCACAGTTTCTGGTCGAGCAGGTTGACGACGCAGCCGCGCCCGCTCGGGTGGTTGGCCTGCCGCACCGCCTCGTGCAGCGCACGGGCCAGCAGGATGGGCGCGGCGGTGTTGGTGCGCCAGTGGCGCTCCATCGCCGCATGGCCGAAGCCCTGCACATCGTCGTGCTCGAACAGTGAGGCGTTGTTCACGACCGCGTCGATACGTCCGGCGGCCGCCTGGGCCTGCGGCAGCAGCGCGCGGGCGGCCTCTTCGTCGGCCAGGTCGGCCTGCAGCAGCCAGGCGCGTGCGCCGAGCTTGCGCAACTGCAAGGCACACTGTTGGGCCTCGTCCGCGGAAGTGCGGTGGTGCAGCGCGAGGTCGAAGCCGTGCATGGCCAGCTCGACGGCAATCGCGCGGCCAAGACGACGCGCAGCACCCGTGACGAGCACGACTGGGCGGGGAGACGTGGCGGGGGACATGCCTACCTAGAATGACGCGGTGATCGGCGACGAACCCGACAGTTTATCGAGTGCCCCCGGCGTGCGTCTGCGCGCGGCGATCGATGCCGCCATCGCAGCGGCTGGGGGCTGGCTGCCGTTCGACCGCTTCATGGCGCTGGCGCTGTACGCACCGGGCCTGGGCTACTACGCCCGCGGGGCGCGCCAGTTCGGCCGCCTGCCGGCGTCGGGCAGTGACTTCGTCACCGCGCCCGAGCTCTCGCCGCTGTTCGGGCGCACGCTGGCGCGGCAGGTTGCGCAGGCTCTGCAGGAGACGGGCACGGGCATGGTGATCGAGTTTGGCGCCGGCTCGGGCGCGCTGGCCGTGCAGCTGCTGGCGGCGCTGGATGAAGACGCGACGCGGAAGCCGGTCGACTACCGCATCGTCGAGCTCTCGGCCACCCTGCGCGAGCGCCAGCAGCAGACGCTGGCGGCCTACGGCGCGCGCGTGCGCTGGCTGGACGCACTGCCCGCGCGCATCGAGGGCGTCGTGGTCGGCAACGAGGTGCTGGACGCGATGCCGGTCCAGCTGCTGCACTTCGACGGCCATGCCTGGCGCGAGCGCGGCGTTGCACTGCAGGCGGGGAAACTGGCCTTTGCAGACCGGCCGACGGCGCTGCGGCCACCGGGCGACCCGCCTTGCCTGCCCGGCACCGTGACCGAGATCCACCTGCAGGCCGAGGCCTTCGTGCGCACGCTGGCAGCCTGCCTCGTGCGCGGCGCGGCCTTCTTCGTCGACTACGGCTTTCCCGAGCACGAGTACTACCACCCGCAGCGCCATGGCGGCACCCTGATGTGCCACCGCGGGCACGTCGCCGACACCGATCCGCTGGTTGACGTCGGAGGCAAGGACATCACTGCGCACATCAACTTCAGCGCCATCGCGCTGGCCGCGCAGGATGCCGGGCTGCATGTGCTCGGCTACACCTCGCAGGGGCGCTTCCTGATCAACTGTGGCCTGCCGGAGTGGCTGGCGTCGGCCGATGCGCGCACACGGGCGGCGGCCCAGCCGCTGCTGCAGGAGCACGAGATGGGTGAGCTCTTCAAGGTGCTGGGCCTGGCGGCCGGAGCGCCCTTCGACGCCATCGGCTTCGTGACCGGCGACCGCAGCCATACCCTCTAGCCCATCTTCAACACGTTGAGCTCCCTGAATTCGGCCAAGCTCGACGAACACCGCGTGACGATGTCCTGGGCGCTGAGGTTCTCGCGGGTACAGGCGGCGCTGCAAAGCCTACAGGTCCGCTCGCGGATCTTGCGGCAATGGGGCTCGTGGGCCTGGGCCGGCTGGCTGGCCGCGTTGGCTGCGGTGTGCTACGGGTTGCTGGCCGGGCGCAGCGCCTCGGGTGGCATTCACGTCGATGCCTCCGGCACGCTGCTCATCCTGTTCGCCCTGCCCACCGTACTGTTCAGCGGCTGGTCCGCGCGCCGGCCGGGCGGCGCCAAGTTGGCGGTGTGGGCGGGCTGGGGCATTGCCGCAGTGGCACTGTGGTGGGTTTACTGGTTGCCGGCAACCCTCGTCGACATGGCCACGAGCACCCGCTACGGCGCCAACAGCCGTGGCATTCCACTGCCGGCCTCCGCAGTCGTCCAGATGACCGTTGTCTGCCTTGCCACGTGGCTCATCTCGGTGCGCCACAACGACGGCAAGGCCGGCCGCGGCATGTGGCACCAGGCCGTGGTCTTGCTCATCATGACAGGCACAGCCCTCAGCCTGGCCGAAACGGTCGCCGGCTGGGCCATCACCCAGCAGGCCCTCGCTTTCACCGGTCTGGCTGTTGCGGCCACGGCATTGGGCATGCATCGTGGCCTTGCCCACGCACCAAGGCCAGTTGTGCGCTTCGCCCTGGGGTTGCTGGCCAGCCAGGCGCTGCTGGTGGGCCTGTGGGCGGCGCTGTATCACTGGGGCGACCGGTTGCCCCAGAGCCTGAACCAGTTCGGCCCCGCCTTCGTTTTCTAGCCCCCCTCGAATCCCACCTGAGAGCTTGTGAAGATTTGGGATAACCCCGACAGCCCAGCGTGGGCATGGTGCGTTGACGGTGCATGCGACCCGAAACCGACCAGATCGAACCCAGCGGCGAGCTGTTTGGCAGCTTGCCGCTGC
>JADZCL010000153.1 GCA_020851615.1 Rubrivivax sp. | reverse complement strand
TTTCACCCTCACCCGGTCTGGGCAGGGCCAGCAAGTCGTCCAGGGCCACACGGATGTCGTCTGCCAGACCGCGCGCATGCGGCAAGGCCGAGCAGTCGGCGACGACACCAAAATCCAGCGACTCCTCACGCATCTGCACGGTGATGTTGAGGGCCAGCCCGTGCAGCAGGATCGAAGCCGGGAAATCAGCCTGCAGCCGCGCACCGGCCAGGTAGAGCGGCGTCGAGGGTCCAGGCACCATGCCGATCAGCAGGTTGGCCAGACGCGGCAGGCGTTCGGCCACACGCGCACGGCCGTACAGCCGGCTGGCGGCCTCCAGCAACCAGGGCACGCCCAGTGAGGGGTAATCGGCCGGCAGCGCAGCACTGCGGCGGGGCGCCCGGGTCGAGTCACGCACATGCGACAGGCGTCGCAGCGGATCGGCCAGATGCGTGCCCAGGCTCACCAGGCGCAGCGAAGGTGGCGCCTCCCCACCTGCGTGCAGGCCCGTGGGCACGGCCGCCACCAGCGGACGTCGTGGCAACAGGCGCCGACGGGCGAGATGGCGGCGCAGGGCGCTGCCGCATAGCAGCAGCACCATGTCCTCGAGCGTGGCGTCGTGCAGCACACCCAATTGGTGCACCGCTGCGCACGGCAGACTGAGTGTGGCAAAGCAGCGCTCAGGCCTGAGCGTGACGTTGTAGGGGGTGGCTGGTGCAAGCATGACCTGACCGCGCAGACGGCTGCCTGCGACGAGGCTCGCCTGCGAAACCGCCCGGCCGGCGATGCCGCGCAGGCTGTCGACGGCAGACGGCATCTCACGGATCAGCTCAGCCACTTTCGCGACCTGCCCGCCGAGCACACCACGCAGCATCTCGCTCATGCCCGGCTCGAAGACCTTGCGTCGGCGCACCTGCCTGGTGCTCAGCCGCCTGGGCTGGGGCGTGAGTTCCATCAGCCCGTTGCCCAGCGCAACGATCGCCTGCGCATCGAAGGCGGCGTGATGCAGTTGCATGTAGACCGCCACCCGCCGCTCCCCCCGGGCACCCGGTGTCAGCCCCTCGAAGACGTGGCACATCCACAGCGGGCGCTCACGGTCCAGCCGCTGCGCGTGCAGGCGGGCCACCGCATCCTCGAGCTCGGCAATGCCCGCCCCACGCGGCAACGGCTTTGCCACGATGTGCACGCGCAGGTCGGGCTCGACGTCGACCCAGGCGGGGTTGGCCATGTTCAGCGGCATCCACCAGAGGCGGCGGCACAGCATGGGCAAGGCGGGCAGCCGGTCCTTCACGTGCTGGCGCAGCGCGGTGACGAAGCGGCCACGAAACCCCGCTGGCAGGTGCAGGAGCTTCACGGCGCCGGCATGCATCGGCATCTCGGCGGTCTCGAGGAAGAGGAAGGTCGCGTCCAGACTCGAGAGCTGCTGCATGGCATTCACACCCCTGCGGTCCCGATCCTAGTGGCCGCTGGCACCACGCGGCCCGGTGCTGACCCTAGGGGCATGGGCGGCGGAATTCTGCGCGCCCGATGATCTTGACCATCGGTCACGGCGCTGCGGCGATGGAGATGGCTTTCGCCGCGCAGCGCGCCCGTTGCGGCCTTCAGGCTGTTCATTCGCCTCAGATTCAGCGCCAAGCATACGAGCTTGAACTCGGCTTGCACCCGATGCAGTCCGCGCAGGCTGAATTGAAGAAAGCCCAGCACGCTCTTGGTCCACCCCTTGGATGGCTCGGCGATCCACTTGCGCTTGCGGTATGCCGCCTTGCCCTCACCGGCCAGCACCCGCTTGGGTGCCTTGCCGGTGTTGGCCTTCACGGCATCGATCATCGGCACCAACTGCCTCATGTCGGCTCCGTTGTTGCCCAGCTCGGCCACCACGATGATCTTGGCGTGCTCGTCCACCACCGTCTGGGCGTTGTACCTGGCGTCAAACCCACCGCCGGCGCGCTTCATGATGCGGCTTTCGGGGTCGGTGAAGTTGTCCTGCGCCTTGGGCTCGGGCTTGGGCTCTCGCAGGCCGAACTCGCGCCTATAGCAACCGCGCTTGGGGTTACCCTCGTCGTGGCGCGGCTTGCATTCGCCGCCTTCGCGGCGTCCGCGCTCGATGAGGCCGACCGGCCTCACAACGCCTTGAACAGGTGATGGTGCTGGGTCGAGACCTTGAGCCGCTCGTCGCGCCCCTTGATCTCCAGCTCCAGCGCTTCGCCGCGCCGGTGCACGCCGCGCACATGGCGACGGTTCACCACCACGCTGCGGTGGGTCTGAAAGAACAGCTGCGGGTCGAGCCGCTCCAGCAGTTCCTTCAGCGAGAGCCGGATCAGGCCGTCGCAGTCCTCGGCGACGACGCGGGTGTACTTGCTGTCGGACTCGAAGAACTGCACATCGTCCACATGCACGAGCCGCACCTGGCTGCCCACGGCCACCTGCAGCCAGTCGCCGGCGGCAGCGGCGCGCACCGCAGGTTGTTGCTGCAGGTCCTTCAAAACCTGGGCCAGCTGCTGCGGCGCGGCCTGCTCGGCCAGGGCCTGGCGCAGCCTCGCCACCGTCTTGGCTAGGCGCGGCAGCTCGACTGGTTTGAGCACATAGTCCAGCGCCCGGGCCTCGAAGGCCTCGATCGCATGGGTATCGAAGGCGGTGACGAAGATCACGCGCGTGCCCGCCCCCTGCAGCGCCTGCGCTACCTGCAGGCCGTTCAGGCCCGGCATCCGGATGTCGAGAAAGGCCAGTTGCGGCTGCAGTCGCTGGATGGCCTTCAGCGCGCCCACGCCGTCCTCGCATTCCTGCTCGATTTGCAGTTCGGGCCACAACTGCAGCAGGCGCTCGCGCAGCGCGGCGCGCATGAAGGGTTCGTCGTCGGCCAGGATGGCGCGCACGGTTTCGCTCATCGCGGTTCAGTCCTGTGTCTTGTCCAATGGAATGCTGACGCTTGCCAGCACACCACCCTGCGGCAACCCGGCAATGCTGAGCCGGGCTCGCTCACCGTAGATGGCCTGCAGGCGGCCACGGATGTTCTGCAGCCCGGTGCCACTGCCATGGGTAGGCGCGCCGCCGAGGCCCACGCCATCGTCCTGCACGCTGACGATCAACTCGGCGCCGCTGCGGCGGGCATTGACGATCAGGCGTACCGGCCCTGTCTTGGGTTCCACGCCATGCTTGATCGCGTTCTCGGCCAGCGTCTGCAGCACCAGCGGTGGGAACTCGATGGCCTCCAGCTCGGTGGAGAGGTCCAGGTCCACGCTCAGCCGGCCACCCATGCGAAGACGCGCAATCTGCAGGTAAGCATCGGTCAACTCGAACTCGCGTCCGAGCGTGGACGAAAACTGCCGCATCGAGGGCATCGCGAGGCGCAGATAGCGGATCAGCTGGGTCAAGAGGAAGTCCGCCGCGCCCGGCTCGCCCTTCAACAGGTACTGCACCGTGGCCAGCGTGTTGTAGAGGAAATGCGGCTCGATCTGAGCCTGCAGCACGGCCAGCTTGGCCTCGGCGAGACGGCGGGCAGTATCGGCCTCGTCGGCCCGCTGGTTCGCCTGTGCCAGGCGATGCTGCCAACGCAAGGTGCTGTGATGCAGGCCAATCATCAGGAACAGGAAGCCGAAGGTCATGACCGGGCCGGCCCACCAGTTGGCAGGAAAGACCAGCGTCGGATGCCAGTAGCTCAGAAGGTCCATCAGCAGCCAGTGGGCCAGCAGGGCTACGGCGACTGCGGGCAGCCACAGGGCCAGCGCCTTGCGCATGGACGGCGAATCGCCCCAACGCCGTGCAATGAACAGGTTGGCAAAATCGAGCGGCAAGCCGGAGACCACACACTGAAGTGCCCCCAGCAACAGGCTTCCAAGCTCGGGGTCTTCCACCCTGCCCGGGAAGACAATGCCGACAGCGAGAAGGACGACGTAGCCAACGACATTCGCCAACAGCGTCTTGCGGTTCTTGTAGTACGAGAACAATCCCACGGCGCGGTAGTCCGGCCCGTAGCCCCTCAGACCGGAGCCGATCACGTACAAGCCTTCCAGCAGGCTGTAGCCAATCGTTCCCAACACCGCCCACAAGGTGGCCAGACCCAGCACCAGCAGGCCCCAGCCGACATTGAAATTGCCCAGCGCGAGTGCGAGCCCGCTCAGCAAGGCCACCGGAATCCACAGCCAGCGGATCTTGCTGCGCTGCTGCTTCAAGGCCTCGGCGGCCCAATCCACATCCATCTCGACTTGCATCTGCTTCCCCTGAACGGATTCTGATCAGCACCGTGCGATCAGCCGGGCTCAAGAATGCCGAGGACGTGAACAACTTGCCGCCGCGCCGCGACCAGTGCCGCCGCTTTGCCGACGAGCATGGGGCTAGGGCGACGAATGCGGCAGCACTCCCAGCAGCACCAGGTCACGGCCCTGCGCCTTGGCCGGGTAGAGCACCTGGTCGGCAGCGGCCAGCAAGGCTTCGGCCTGCGACTCGGCCTGCGGCACGCAGGCTGCCACGCCGACGCTGAGCGTCAGGAACCCGCTGGGCGAGTCGGCGAGGGGAGTTGCCAGCACGCGCACGGCGGCGCGATGAAGACGAACTGCTCGCCGCAGTGGCGGGCCACCAGGTCGCCCACTGGGCTCATGCTGCGAGGAGCGATGCCGCGCCAGGACTGGGCGCACCAGCCGCTGTGCGCGGATATCGACGGCTTCAGTCTGCATGCTGCGGTGCGGGCGGAAACCCACTACCGCAAGGGGCTGGAGCATCTGTGCGGCTACATCATGCGCCCCGCGCGGTCGGACGAGGGGGTGCAGCTCAACCCCGCCGGCCAAGTCGAGCTCAAGATCAAGACGCCGTGGCGTGACGGAACAACCCACCTGGTCATGAGCCCGCTGGAGTTCATGCAGCGGCTGGTCGCGCTGGTGCCAAGGCCTAGAGGCTGCCCCTAATCCGGTTTCATGGGGCGCTGGCACCCAACGCCAAGCTGCGCGCGCTGGTGGTGCCACCGGGGCCGCAGGTGCACGAGGCAGACACCGAAGCTACGGCGCCCGCCGTGTGCGAGATCGAGACGGCCCGGACCCGGCCGCAGCGTATCAGCTGGGCACGGCTACTCAAGCGGGCTTTCGACTTCGAGATGCACACTTGCCCGAACCGCAGCGGCGGGGAGCTCAAGATCATCGCAGCCATCCTCGAGCGGCCGGTGATCGAGAAGATCCTCCCGCACCTGGGCGTGGATCCCCAGCCCTCGCCTCGGGGCCGCGCGCGAAGCGGGGCAGAACTTCGCCACCTGAGCCCGCGCTGGCCGTCACAAATACCTCGCCCCCTGTTGCGCTGCCAGCGGCAGCCGGGATGGCGCTGCGCCTCATGTCCGCCGCATGTCAGCTCGATACCGACTGACTCCAGTGCAACCTTGATATCCAAGGCCTCACGAGCCCCGACCGAACCGCAGGGGCTAGCCGAATCACGACAAGACAACGGCGTCGCCGCCAGCTTGAAGCATCCAGGCCGGCATCGGCCGCCCACCAATGCGCCAATCGGGCGTTCAAGAGACCCTTTGAAATCACTATGCGCCAGTCCCGCAGCGAGGCTGGCCGCAGCACTTCCTGTTGCGGTTCTTGAGGGCGGCAACTCACGCGAGCTCATCGCTCATTGGGCTGCGCGGTCGTCAGGGACTTCCGTTCCGCCGCCCACGTTCCTAGGCCTGCACGGAGACCACCCGCCCCGGCGACGCACGCAGCCCCAGCCAGCCGTCGAAGACCAGCGCGCCGATGACCAGCGCTCCACCACCCAGCACCGCCAGGCTGGGCGCCTCGCCTGCGCCCAGCCAGGCCCAGACCACACCAAATACGACCTCGAGCAGCGCCAGCAGCGCGATCTCGGGGGCCTTCAGCACGCGCGAGACCGCAACCGCCAACACGCAAGGGATGCCGAGTTGGACGGCACCCAGCATCGCCAGCCAGCCGATGTCGCGCGCGCTGGCCGCAAACGGCAACGCCAGCGGCAGCGTCAGCAGGGCCGAGATCAGGGCCCCCAGCAGCACCGCCGGCAGCATGTCGCCGCCCTCGTCATCACCGTGGTGCAGGTGCTGCATCAGCGTCCAGTTGGTGGCGCCGGCCACGGGCACGCACAGGGCGACGGCCATCCCCAACAGGGGCGAGCCGCCCTGCAGCCCAAGCTCATGCCCGTACATCCAGGCAATGCCCGCGCCCGCCACGGCGATTGCTCCCCAGGTGCGCGGCGGCATCCGGTGTCCCAGGGCCACGCGCGCTGCCAGCGCGGTCAGAAGGGGCCCCAGCGCCAGCGTGATCAGCACGTTGGCCACGGTGGTCAGCGTCAGCGCCAGCATGAACGCGGTGAACATCGTGGCCCAGCACAGCGCCGACACCCACAGCGCAGGCCCGCCGCCCCTCAGCGTGCGCCACAGGCGCGCGGGCCCGCGCAGCGCCGCGAGCAGCAGCGCCAGCGTGAGCGCGCAGAAGAAGCTGCGCCAGAACGTGAGCTCGAAGCCCCGCGCCGAGTCCAGCCAGCGCGAGACGACGCCAGCCATGCTCCACATCAGGGTGCAGGCCACCATCAGCCACACGCCCCTGCGGTGCGTCATGGGCATGGTCTACGCGGCCTCGCGCGCGGCCCGCTTGCGCTCATGTTCCTTCAGGAAGCGCTTGCGCAGTCGGATGCTGCGCGGCGTGATCTCGACCAGCTCGTCGTCGTCGACGAACTCGACCGCGTACTCGAGCGTGAGCGCGATCGGCGGCGTGATCTTGATCGCGTCCTCCTTGCCGCTGACGCGGAAGTTGGTCAGCTGCTTGGTGCGCACGGCATTCACGACGAGGTCGTTGTCGCGCGTGTGGATGCCCACGATCATGCCTTCGTAGACCGGGTCGCCCGGGCGCACGAACATGCGGCCGCGGTCATCGAGCTTGCCTAAAGCGTAGGTGACGATCTCGCCGTCGTCCATGCTGATGAGCACGCCGTTCTTGCGCCCGGCGATCTCGCCGCGATAGGGCTCCCAGCTGTCGAAGATGTTGCTGATGAGGCCGGTGCCGCGCGTGAGGTTGAGGAATTCGGTCGAGAAGCCGATCAGCCCGCGCGCGGGGATCCGGTAGTCCAGGCGCACGCGCCCGCGGCCGTCGGTCTCCATGTTGACGAGTTCGCCGCGGCGCTCGCCCAGCGCCTGCATCACCGCGCCCTGGTGCTGGTCCTCGATGTCGGCCGTCACCAGCTCGATGGGTTCATTGCGCACGCCGGCGATGTCCTTGAACACGACACGCGGCTTGCCCACGGCCAGCTCGTAGCCCTCGCGGCGCATGTTCTCGAGCAGGATGGTCAGGTGCAGTTCGCCGCGCCCGGAGACCTCGAAGACCCCATCCTCACCCGACTCGCGTACGCGCAGCGCGACGTTGCCCTGCAGCTCACGCTGCAGGCGATCCCAGATCTGGCGGCTGGTGACGAACTTGCCCTCACGACCCGCCAAAGGGCTCGTGTTCACGCAGAAGTTCATCGTCAGGGTCGGCTCGTCGACCTGCAGCATCGGCAGCGGCTCAGGCGCCTCGATGCTGGTCAGCGTGACCCCGATGCCGATGTCCTCGATGCCGTTGACGAGCACGATGTCTCCCGGTCCGGCCGCTTCCGCCGGGCTGCGCTCCAGCCCCTCGAAGGTCAGCACCTGGTTGATGCGGCCCTTGCGGCTGGGCCCGTCGAGCCCTTCGCAGACAAGCACATCCATGCCCGGGCGGATCGTGCCCGAGTTGACACGCCCCACGCCGATACGGCCGACGTAGGTCGAGTAGTCGAGCGACGAGATCTGCAACTGCAGCGGCGCCGCGGCGTCGCCTTCGTGCTCGGGCACATGCGCGAGGATGGTCTCGAAGAGCGGCGTCAGGTCGCTGCCCCAGGCCTGGCCCGCCGTCCCTTCGGTCAGGCTCGCCCAGCCATTGAGGCCCGAGGCGTAGACGACCGGGAAGTCGAGCTGCGCCTCGGTCGCGCCGAGCTTGTCGAAGAGCTCGAAGGCCGCGTTGATGACGTAGTCAGGGCGCGCGCCGGGCTTGTCGACCTTGTTGACGACGACGATGGGTGCCAGGCCCAGTGCCAGCGCCTTCTTGGTGACGAAGCGGGTCTGCGGCATCGGCCCTTCCTGGGCGTCGATCAGCAGCACCACGCCGTCGACCATCGACAGCGCGCGCTCGACCTCCCCGCCAAAGTCCGCGTGGCCCGGCGTGTCGACGATGTTGATGTGCGTCTGACGCCACTGCACGGCGCAGTTCTTGGCCAGGATGGTGATTCCGCGCTCGCGCTCGATGTCGTTGCTGTCCATCACGCGTTCGGCGACCTGCTGGTTCTCCCGGAAGGTGCCGCTCTGGCGCAGGAGCTGGTCCACGAGCGTGGTCTTGCCGTGGTCGACGTGGGCGATGATCGCGATGTTGCGGATCGGATGGGTCATGGTGCGTCAGGCCTGCAAGGCCTGTACCTCGAGCGGACTGAGAAGACGGTCGGGGATGAGTTCACCCCCGCGGACATGGGCCGCGCCCAGGAAGGCGCGCGGAGCGGATGCGTAGACGCGCACGGCGGGCAGATCGGCCAGCGCCACGCGCCGGCGCAGGCCGGTGAGGAAGCGGCCGGCCTCCTCATCGGGCAGGCAGACGTCGGGCCAATGCTGCAGCAGGACATCGGGCGGCAGCAGGCGCGTCGCGCGGGCACGCTCCTCCAGCGCAGCCAGTGCCTCGAGCGTGATGGCATCGGCCACGTCCAGCGCCGCCACACCGGTGCGGCGCAAGGCTGCCAGGTGCGCGCCGCAGCCCAGGGCCTGGCCGAGATCTTCTGCCAGCGTGCGGATGTAGGTGCCTTTGCCGCAATGCACATCGATCTCCAGCCGCGACCCCGCCCAGGCGACGATGTCGATGCGGTGGATCGTCACCGGACGCGGGGCACGCTCGACCTCGACGCCGGCGCGCGCGTACTCGTACAAGGCGCGACCCTGGTGCTTGAGCGCCGAATGCATCGGCGGGCGCTGCAGGATCGTCCCGGTGAAGCGCGCACAGGCGGCTGCAAGCGCCGTGTGGTCGACCGCCACCGGACGCTCCTCGAGCAGCTCGCCCTCGAGGTCGCCGGTGCTGGTGCGCAGGCCCAGGTGGAGCAAGGCACGGTAGCGCTTGTCGGCGTCCAGGCTCACCTGGCTGAACTTGGTCGCTGCGCCGAAGCACAGCGGCAGCAATCCCGTCGCCAGCGGGTCCAGCGTGCCGGTGTGCCCGCCCTTCTCCGCGCGCAGCAGGCCCTTGGCCTTCTGCAGCGCGTCGTTGCTCGACCAGGCCAGCGGCTTGTCGAGCAGCAGTACGCCGTGCAGGGCGCGGCGCGGGGTGCGGGTGGCGGGACGATCCACGACAGCTGCCTGCAGTTCAGTCTTCCTGCGCGCGGGTGGCGTTGGCCCGGGCAATCAGCGCGGTCAGGTCGGCGGCACGCTCGGTGGTGCGGTCGAAGTGGAAGTGCAATGTCGGCACGGTGTGGATCTGCAGCCGCTTGAAGAGGCTGTTGCGCAGGAAGCCCGCCGCCTCGTTGAGCGCCTGCGCGCTGGCCTGCGGGTCACCCACCAGCACTGAGAAATACACCTGGGCGTGCGCGTAGTCGGGCGAGACATCGACCGCGCTGACGGTGACCATGCCGATGCGCGGGTCCTTGAGCCCGCGGATGAGCTCGGCGACGTCGCGCTGGATCTGATCCGCGACGCGGTGGCTGCGGTTGGGTACGGATTTCTTGTGTCGCATGTCGATCTCCAGAAACGGCAAACCCCGCCGCAGCGGCGGGGCTTGCCTGGCGACGCCGCGGGGTCAGAGCGTACGGGCGACTTCCTTGACCTCGAAGAACTCGAGCTGGTCGCCTTCCTTGATGTCGGTGCAGTTCTTCAGCTTGATGCCGCACTCGAAGCCTTCCTTGACCTCGCGTACGTCGTCCTTCATCCGCTTGAGCGACTCGATCTCGCCGGTGTAGACGACGACGTTCTCGCGCAGCAGGCGGAAGCGCGCATGCCGCGTCACCTGGCCTGCAGTGACCATGCAGCCGGCCACGGTGCCGATCTTGCTGGCCACGAAGACGTTGCGGATTTCGGCCGTGCCGATGACCTCCTCCCGCTGCTCCGGCGCCAGCATGCCGCTCATCGCCGCCTTCACGTCGTCGACGGCGTCGTAGATGATGTTGTAGTAGCGGATGTCGACGCCGTTGCCCTCGGCCAGGCGGCGCGCGCCCGCGTCGGCACGTGTGTTGAAGCCGATGACCACCGCCTTGGACGCGATCGCGAGGTTGACGTCGCTCTCGCTGATGCCCCCCACCGCGGCGTGCACGATCTGCACGCGCACCTCGGCGGTCGAGAGCTTGGTCAGCGACTGCGCCAGCGCCTCCTGCGAACCCTGCACGTCGGCCTTGATGATGAGCGACAGCACCTGCGCCTGGCCTTCGCCCATGGCATCGAACATGTTCTCGAGCTTTGCGGCCTGCCGCTTGCTGAGCGCTACCTCGCGGTACTTGCCCTGGCGGAAGGTCGCGATCTCACGGGCGCGGCGCTCGTCGGCCAGGACCATGAAGTCGTCGCCGGCCTGCGGCACCTCGGTCAGGCCCTGGATCTCGGCCGGGATCGATGGCCC
>JADZCL010000152.1 GCA_020851615.1 Rubrivivax sp. | reverse complement strand
GCCAGCATGCGGCTGTTCATGTTCCGGCTGCGCCACCAGCGCAGCAACTGCCTGAGCAGCCACAGTGCCCACAGCAGCCCGATGATCAGCCACCGTATCCCCTCACCCTCCAGCGGACGCCAGCGGTCGATGGCGATCAGCGGTCCGACGAACCAGATCAGCAGGCTCAGCAGCAACAGCCCGACCAGCGCCAGCGTGATGCGGTTGAAGAAGAAGGCAGCGATCTTGCGCAGCATCGTCGTCACCTTCCGGAAGCCGCGGGGGCGGCGGGTGTTGCGCCGGCGGCGGGCACGGCCTGCTGCAGCGCAGCGTCGCGTTCGGGCGGTGGCACCAGCAGCACGATCTCGACCCGCCGGTTGCGTGAGCGTCCTTCGGGCGTGGTGTTGGGGGCGACCGGGTCGGCGTCGCCGCGGCCCTCGGTGCGCAGCCGCTGCGGGTCGCGCACCCAGCGCTGCAGCATGTCGGCCACGGCCTCGGCGCGCGCCTGCGAGAGGTGCCAGTTGGAGGGGAAGCGCGCCGAGCGGATGGGCACGTTGTCGGTGTAGCCGTTGATGAGGACGCGCCCGGGTACCTGCGCCAGGGCCTGCGCCACGCGTTGCAGCACCGCTTCGTAGCGCGGCTTGACGACGACCGCGCCGGGGTCGAACAGCCCGTCACCCAGCAGCACGACGGTGCTGCGGTCGGCCTCGTCGCTGACCTCGACCAGGCGTTCGCGGATCTCGGCTTCCAGGAACTGGCGCAGGCGCGGGGGTACGGCAACGGGTTGTGCGGCCACCGCCACGGCGAGCTTGGGGAAGCGCAGCGCGTTCAACTCGGCGTAGACCTCGTCGGACTGCCCGGCCAGCTGCCAGCTCAGCCACAGCCAGATCAGGAAGGCCAGCAGCAGCGTGAGTGCCGCGGCCACCCACAGCGGCACCATCGTCCACGGTGGCTGCGCCGCGCGCTCGACGCCGCGCCAGTGCACCGACAGCGCGGCGGAGCGGTCGCCGCGCTCGCTCTCGATGACCTGCAGCAGCCGTGCCTTGAGTGTCTCGAGCTTGGTGCGCCCGTCGTCGATGACGCGGTAGCGGCCCTCGAGCCCGAGCATGAGGCAGAAGTACATCAGCTCGAGCAGGTCGATGTGCTGCTTGGGTGTCTGCACGAGCTTGGCCAGCAGCTGGAAGAACTTCTCACCGCCCCAGGTCTCGTTGTGCAGGGCCACCAGCAGGCTGTAGCGCGGCCAGACCCCGCCGCCGCCCCAGGGTGTCTGCGCGGCCGCCTCGTCGATCGTCGTGCACAGGCAGTAGCGCGCGCCGATCACGGTCTCCATCGGCACGCCGGCGCTGGCCGCCTTGCGCTCGAAGAGGCGCATCGCCTCGAGCAGGTACTGCTGAAAGCCCGCCGGATCCGGATTGGCGGCCATGCCGCGGATCTGCGGGATCAGGTTCAGCAGGCCGTTGGCGGCGGCCACCAGCGGATTGCCGCCGCTGACCACGTCGGGCAGGTCCGAGCGGGGCACCGCCGGTGCGCTGGGTGCAGCCGGCGCGGACTGTGGCGACAGGCTGGTGGCACCGAAGATGGTGCGGAACTCGCCGGCGCTCGCGCCGGCGAAGGGATCGGTGGCCATGCGCGAAACCTCGATGTCTGCACGTTCCCGGAGGAGTCAGCGGCTCAGTGCCGCCGGATCGCCCACAGCTCGAGCTGCAGTTCGGGGAAGGCCCCCGAGACGTGCAGGGCGAGTCCGCCGGACTTGTTCAACTGGCGCCAGAGATCGTGCCCCGTATCGACCTGGAAGTAGGTGAATCCGCCGTGATACGGGATGTCGCGCGGCGCCACCGGCAACGGCGACATCACCACGCCCGGCAGGTGCAGGTTGACCAGGTCACGGATGCGCTCCACCGGCCCCATCTTCACTTGCGCAGGGAAGTTGCTGCGCAGGAACTCCGGGCTGGTCTGGGCCTGCGCAGCGAGCACGAACTCGCAGCTTTCGATCATCTCGACGCTGGGGATGATCGCCACGTGCACACCGTACTGGCGTTCGCGGATCTCGATCTGGATGGCGTTCTGCTCGAGCACCGAGGACAGCCCGCGCCGCAGCTCCAGCATCAATGGCGCAAAGCAGCCCTGCAGGTCGTCGTGATCGTAGGCGGGCAGTTCGGGCGGGCGCTTGCTGTCGCGGCGGAAGGTCGCCAGCTCACCGACCAGCCGCAGCAGCTCCTGGAACAGCCGCTCGGGGTGGACCGTCCGCACGCGTGTCCAGTGCTCGACCACCGGCTCCCAGCGGTTGATGAGCGCAAGCATCAGGAAGTCACCGAACTCGCCGGTGCCGCTGCGCCCGGGCTGCGACAAGCGCGCATCCAGCGCCTCGCCGCGCTGGCGCAGCAGGCCGTGCAGTTCCTGGCACAGGCTCAGAAGGGTGGAACTGTCGCCGTTGTTGAGCACGGTTGGGATATAGGCCGGATCAAGCAGCAGCGAGCCGTCGGCGCGGCGCTCGACCACGCGCACGAGCGGCAGCCCGACCCAGCCACCGCCGAGTTCGGGTGCCGGGCGCAGCACCAGCCGCGCCTGCGCCAGCTGCAGCTCGGCAGCCTGCGCGCCCGACTCGTTGGTGTCGGCGACCTCCTGCACCTGGGCCTCGTAACGGGCCAGGGCCGAGTCCTCGCCGCCGAATCCGACCTCGACTCCGCTGCGCCGGCGCAGCGGCAGGGCCAGGCTGATCAGCACGTCCTTGAGTTCATGCGGCACCTCCAGGGGTGCCGGCGCCTCGTCGTCCTGCGGGATCGCAAACGGTGTCCCGTCGGGCAGCACGCCTTCGGCGCTGCGCAGTGCGACCTTGCCCATGGCCAGCAGCTCGCGGTCCAGCGCCAGCCTGGCGAAACCCCAATAGAAGGGCTCGGCGGCGTGGCTGCGCTGCTGCAGCAACGCCTCGAAGTGCCGCTCCTGCTGCTGGAAATGCTGCGGCCGCAGGAACATGCCCTCGGACCACACGACCTTGCGTCGCCAGACCATGGGTGGCTACCTCGGCAGCGTGGGGATGTGCTCGATGCGCACCGCGTCGCGGGCGAGCGTGATGCGGTAGCGCGCCGGCAGCAGCTTCTCGGCCGCGCCCAGGCCGAGGAAGCGGCGGCGCATCTCCACGGAGCCGGGCGCGTCGATGGTGGCGCGCCATGAGCTTCGCTCCAGGTCGCGGAACGCGGCCAGCAGCCCGAAGCTGCGCACCTCGGCGTTGCCCTTGCGGTCGATGCTGCGCTTCTCGCCCGGTGTGATGAGCCACTCCTCCCGGCGCACGAAATCGGCCCCGAGTGCGGCCTCGTCCTTTTCGATCAGGTCGAGGAAGCTCGCCCGTTCGAAGGCCGCGGCGGCCTTCAGCTCGTACAGGCGCAGCAGCACCGGCTTTGCCGTGCCGGCCGCATCGGGGTTGAGCCCGCGGTCGGCGACGATCTCGAAGACGGCGTTGGGCACCACCGTCACCGGCGGTGGCGGCGCCGAGGGCGTGGTGATGGCGCTGACGGCGCCGCAGCCCTGCAGCGTCGGCAGCAGCAGCGCAAGGCCGCTGCCGCACAGCAGTCCATGGAGCGCCCGCCGGCGATGGGCTGGCAGCAGGCAGGAAACATCGG
>JADZCL010000151.1 GCA_020851615.1 Rubrivivax sp. | reverse complement strand
GCCAGCGCTGCCAGTGCCCAGACCAAGATCAACATCGGCATCGTCACCAACCCGAGCTTCGTGCATACGCGCGCAGCCACCTGGTTCAAGGAGTGCCTGGACAAGCAGGTGCCGGGCAAGTTCGACGTCGTCATCCACCACTCGGGGGTGCTGGGCAGCGAGACGCAGGTGCTGCAGCAGATCCAGCTTGGCACGACGCAGATGTCCGTCAGCACCACCGGACCGGTGGAGTCTTTCGTGCCGGAGGTGAAGGCGCTGGAGATGCCCTTCATGTTTCCGTCCTACGAGGCGGTGGACAAGGTCGTCGATGGCCCGGTCGGCAACGAGTTGAAGAAGCGCTTCGAGAAGGCGGGCTTCGTGGCGCTGTCCTTCCTCGACAACGGGTTTCGCAACCTCACCAACTCCAAGCTTGACGTGAAGACGCCCGCGGACGCCAAGGGCCTGAAGATCCGCACGATGGAGGCACCCACCCACCTGGCGATCTGGCGGGCGATCGGCGCCAACCCGACGCCGATGGCGTGGCCGATCTTCACACAGCTGCAGCAGGGCGTGATCGACGGGCAGGAGAACCCGATCGCCGTCATCCACGCCGCCAAGCTGCCCGAGGCCGGGCAGAAGTACCTGTCGCTGACGCGCCACGTCTACTCGGCGCTGGTCTTCGTGGCCAACAAGCGCTTCGTCGATGGGCAGCCCGAGGCCGAGCGCCGGGCGCTGCAGCAGTGCGCGCAGGTCGCGGCCGTGGAGGGCCGGCGCTTCATCCGCGACAACGAGCGGCAGCAGCTGGCCGAACTCAAGGCCGCGGGCATGCAGGTCGATGAGACACCCGACCTGGCGGCGTTCCGCAAGGCGACGCAGCCGGTGATCGATTCACTCTCGGGTGACACCAAGAAGCTGGTCGAGCAGATCCGCGCACAGGTCCAGTAAGGCACGGCTCCTGCGCATGCCCGTGCTGCAGCGTGCCAGCCGCGTCCTCAACGCGGTGATCGAGAAGCTGTTGATGGTGACCGGAGCGGCCATCTGCGTGATCCTCTTCGCGCAGGTGGTGTTCCGCTACCTGGGGGCGTCGCTGGGCTGGTCCGAGGAGGTCAGTCGCCACCTGCTGGTGGCGATCACCTTTCTCGGCGGCACGGTTGCCTACAAGCGGGCAAGCTTCATCGGCCTGCAGGGGATCGGCAACCGCTTCGGCCCGCGCTTCCAGCGTGGGGTGGTGCTGCTGCTGCAGTGGCTGACGTTGGCCTGCTTTGCCCTGCTGGCGTGGTTCGGCGCGGCCTACACGATCAAGGCGGGTGAGCATACGTCGGCGGCGCTGCAGATTCCGATGTCGATCCCGTACGCGGTGATCCCGCTCTCGGCGCTCGTCTTCATCGTGCACGTGCTGGCCGACATGACGGGGCCGCGTCCGGCGCAGCAGCCATGATCGTCGTCGTCGCCTTCCTGCTGCTGTTCCTGCTCATCGCGCTCGGGCTGCCGATCGCGCTGTCGATCGGCTTGCCGGCGATCGGGCTCATCCTCACGCCGGGCGTCTTTCCGCCCGAGGTCGACTGGGCGGGATTGGGGCAGACCATCCCGCAACTGCTGTTTGCAGGCGTCGACTCCTTTGACCTGCTTGCGGTGCCACTGTTCATGCTCGCCGGCTCGATCATGGAGCGTGGTGGGATCTCGCAGCAGTTGATCGACTTCTCCGACTCCCTGGTCGGCTGGGCACCGGGCGGACTGGGCTGTGCCGTCATCGTGGCGTCGATGTTCTTTGCCGGCATTTCGGGCTCGGCCGCGGCCGACACCGCCGCCCTCGGTGCGGTGGCCATTCCGGCGCTCGTGCGCCAGGGCTATCCGCCGGCGTTTGCCGCGGCATTGGTGGCTGCCGGCGGCGCGATCGGGGTCATCATCCCGCCGTCGATCCCGATGGTGATCTACGGCTTCCTCACCAATGTGTCGATCGCCGAACTCTTCGCCGGCGGCATGCTGGTGGGAGTGCTCTTCGGCCTGTCGTTCATGGCGGTTGTGGTGTGGAAGGCACTGCGCCATGGCTACGGGACGCGACGCCCGTTCTCGCTGCGCTTTGTCCTGTCCACGCTGCGCCAGGCACTGTGGTCGCTGGGTGCGCCGGTGCTGGTGCTGGGCGGGATCCTGAGTGGCATCGTCACCGTGACCGAGGCGGCCGCGGTGGCGGTGTTCTACGCGCTGGTGGTGGCGATCTGGGTCAACCGGCAGTTGCGCTGGCGCGACCTGCCGGCGCTGCTGGTCGAGTCGCAGGTCATCGCAGCGACCATCCTCTTCATCATCGCCATGGCGAAGGTCTTCACCTGGCTGGTGGCGATGCAGCAGACCCCGGCACTGGTGCAGGCCGGGATCAACGCGATGGCACTGCCGCCCTGGGGCCTGCTGCTGCTGGTGATGATTGGCCTGCTGATCGTGGGTTGCGTGATGGAGACGACGGCCGCACTGATCCTGCTCGTGCCGGTGCTGGCGCCCTTGACGGGGCAGATGGGGATCGACCCGATGCACTTTGGCGTGCTGGTGGTCGTGAACCTGGCGATCGGCATGCTGACGCCGCCAGTGGGCATCTGCCTGTTCGTGAGCTGTGGCATCGCTGGCGTCACGCTCGGGCAGATCGGGCGTGCGGTCGTGCCCTTCCTGGTCGCGGCCATCGCGGCCCTGATCGTGGCAACCTACTGGGCCCCGTTGACGACCTGGCTGCCCGCGCTGATCTATCGCTGAGACACGCCGCACGCGCCTCATCGGGTGTCTTGCCGTACGCGGCCCGAACCTGCGGCTGCCGAGGGTTCGCTGGCCAGCCCACAGGCCCGCCCGCGCGCCGCCGGGCAAGCCGCCTGGGCCTGTGTTCGTCAGTCCCAGCCCTGCCCCGCTGCGGCCCGCGCCAGCAGCAGTGGCGCAGGCTGCCAGAAGGCGTCGGCACCGGGCTCGGCGGCAAAGCGGCGCAGGGCGGCCACCACGTCGGGCAGGCCCACGAGTTGCGCATTGAACATCGGTCCGCCGCGGTGGCGCGGAAAGCCGTAGCCGTTGAGGTAGACGAGGTCGATGTCCGAGGCGCGGGCGGCAATGCCTTCCTCGAGGATGCGCGCGCCCTCGTTGGCCAGGGCGAACATGCAGCGCTCGACGATTTCGTGGTCGTCGATGACGCGTGGCACGATGCCCCGCTCGGCGCGGTAGGCGTCGATGATCTGCTGCGTGATGGGATCGGGCAGCGGCTCGCGCGAGCCGGCTTCGTAGCGGTACCAGCCCGCCCCGGTCTTCTGGCCGAAACGGCCGGCTTCGCAGAGCTTGTCGGCGATGATGGGCATGGCCGGCACGCCGGCCTCCTCGGCGCGGCGCTTGCGCGTGGCCCAGCCGATGTCCAGCCCGGCCAGGTCGCCGACGCGGCAGGGGCCCATGGCCATGCCGAAGGCCTGCAGCGCGCCATCGAGCTGCTCGGGTGACGCGCCAGCGGCGATCAGGCCCGCCACCGCCGCGTTGTAGCGCGCCAGCATGCGGTTGCCGATGAAGCCGTCGCACACCCCAGAGACGATCGCCATCTTGCCGATCTTGCGCGCCAGTGCCATGCAGGTAGCCAGCACGTCGGGTGCCGTCTGCGCACCGCGCACCACTTCCAGCAGCCGCATCACGTTGGCCGGGCTGAAGAAGTGCAGGCCCAGGACATCCTGCGGCCGGCGGGTGAAGCCGGCGATGGTGTCGACGTTGAGGTAGGACGTGTTGGAGGCGAGGATCGCGCCGGGCTTGCACACGGCGTCCAGCATGCCGAAGACCTGCCGCTTGACGTCCATGTTCTCGAACACCGCCTCGATCACGAGGTCGACATCGGCCAGGGTGTCGTAGCTGAGCGTGGGCTGCAGCAGTGCCATGCGCTGCTCGAGCTGTTCGGCCGTGAGCTTGCCCTTCTTCAGCGAGCCTTCGTAGTTGCGGCGGATGGTGGCCACCCCGCGGTCCAGCGGCTCCTGCTTCGTCTCGAGCAGGACAACCGGGATGCCCACCGAGAGGAAGTTCATCGCGATGCCGGCCCCCATCGTGCCGGCCCCGATCACCCCGACCCGGGCGATGTTGCGCAGGGGCGTGCCCTCGGGGATGCCTGGTACCTTGCTGGCTGCCCGCTCGGCGCTGAAGATGTGGCGCAGCGCGCGGGCTTCGGGCGTCGCCATCAGTGCGAGGAAGGCCTCGCGCTCCAGCCGCAGCGCGTCGTCGAAGGGGGTGGTGAGGCAGAGCTCGACCGCATCGACGCACTTGCCAGGCGCAGGCAGGAACTTGGAGCTCTTGGCGATCGACTCGCGCGTGGCCTGCAGCGTGGCCTGTGCGCCGGGGTCGGTGATTGCCAGGTCGCGGATGCGTTTGCGCGGCAGCGCCTCGGCGACGACTCTGTGCGCCAGTTCGAGCGCCGCGGGGACCGGGTCGCCATCGACCACGGCATCCAGCAGCGCCGTGCCCTTGAACTTCGCGGCCTTCATCGTGGCGCCGCTGACGATCATGTCCAGTGCCGCGGCCAGACCGATCGCGCGTGGCAGGCGCTGTGTGCCGCCAGCACCAGGCATGAGCCCGAGCTTGACCTCGGGCAGCGCGAGTTGTG
>JADZCL010000150.1 GCA_020851615.1 Rubrivivax sp. | reverse complement strand
GGGGCAAAGCCGCGGCCGTCGTCACGCACGACGATGCGCCAGGCCGGCCGCTTCCAGACGTCGACCTGGACGCGGCCGGCGCGGGCGTGCTTGCGCACATTGGAGAGCGCCTCCTGCACGATGTGCAGCGCCTGCACCTGCATGTCCGGCGGCAGGGGCAGGCCCTCGTCGTGCAGCGTCAGCTGCGGGCACAGCCCGGTCTGGTGCTCGAACTTGCGCAGCGTGGCCTGCAGCGCATGCTCCATGTCCTGCTCGTTGGTGCGCGTGCGGAAGTGCACCAGCAGCTCGCGCACATCGCCGTGGCTCTCGCGCAGCCCGGTCTCGATCTCCTGCAGCACCTGCTGCATGCGCGCCGTGTCCCCCGCGGCGACTGCCTTGCGCATCAGCTGCGCCTGGATGTTGAGGAAGGCCAGCGACTGCGCGATCGAGTCGTGCAGCTCGCGCGCCAGCAGCGTGCGCTCCTGCGCCACCGCGGCCTCGCGCTCCAGCGCGTGCAGGCGCAGGTTCTCCATGCCGCCGGCCAGGTGTGCGGTGAGCATCTCGAGCTGCGTGCGCTCAGCCGGCCCCAGCTCGACTTCGGCGTGGAAGAACAGGTCGAGTTCGCCCAGGAGCCGCTCGGGCACCTGGATCGGCAGCGCGATCACGGTCGCCCAGCCGGCACGCTCGCAGGCGCGCGGGCGGTCGGTATCGGCCGTCTGGATCGGGATCACCCGCAGCGCCGCGCCGCCGCGCACCTGTCCGCAGTCGCAGTCGCCGGCCTGGATGCAATGCTCGGCGCCCAGCAGCTCATCGGGCATGCCGTCGGCGGCCAGCAGCACGAACTGCGCGCGGCCGGCGTCGGCAAAGCGCAGCGCTGCGGCGTCAGCGTGCGCAGCCTGGCGCACGAGCGGGGTGAAGCTCTCGGCCAGACCCTGCAGGCTGTCGGCCCGCGTCACCAGCACACTGGCGTCGTAGAGTGCCTGCAGGCGCTCGCGCTGGGCCTGCAGCTCGGCGGTCTTCTCGAGCACCCGCTGCTCGAGGTTGGCATAGGAGGCCTGGAGTTGACGCGCCATGTCGTTGAAGCCGACGGCCAGCTCGCCGAGTTCGTCACTGCTGGCCGGCACCACGCGCGCGGCCAGGTCGCCCCCGCGCACCTGGGCCAGCGCGTGCCGCAGGCCGACCACCGGCTCCAGCACGACGTGGTAGCCGACGACCACCAGCACCGCCGCGGCCAGCGTGCCCGCCACCAGGAGAGCGACCTGCAGGAAGTGCAGGATGCCGGTGTAGCGCACCAGGTGGTCCTCGATGGCGCCGACCATGGCGTCCAGGGCCGCCACCAGCGTCACCGTCGCGGCATCCAGACGCTGCGGCGGGACCGCCCCACCACCCTGGTGCAGCGTGCGCAGCGCGCTCCACGCCACGCGCACCGTGGCGTAGCGCGCGCGCACCTCGTCATCGAAGGGCGTGACCAGCGGCCGCACCGGATCGCCCTGCTCGAGCAGGTTCAGGCTGCGCTCGAACTCGGCCACGCGCTCGGCGAGGTCGGCGGGCGGCTGCGGCTGCGTCGCCGTCCATGCCAGGCGATAGGCCTGCATGCGCATGCGCCCGGCCTCGTTGACCGATGCGGCCCCGCCGTCGAGCTGCCACGACACCCACAGCGTGAGCGCCGTCAACAGCAGTCCCAGCAGCAGGAAGGGCAGGCCGACGGCCGCCAGCTTGGCACCCAGCGACCAGCGCAGCGTCGGGTGGCTCACGATTGCCACCCGGCACGGCGCGAGGCGACGAGCACGCCCCGCACGCTGCGCACGAGACCGATGAAGGCCGCCAGCCAGGCCAGCAGCGCCACGCCGAGGAAGCCCTGCGGCACCCAGCCCAGGAAGTCCAGCCGCATCGCGATGATCAGCTCCTGCGTGCTGGTGGCGTACATCCCGAGCGGGAAGACGGCCCCCCAGTAGAGCGGGTCGTAGCGCAACGGAAAGCGCTTGTGGACGTGGCGCCAGACGCCCAGCACCAGCAGCATCGGAATCCACCACGTGCCCGTGGCCCAGTAGAAGATCGTGAAGCCCTTCGTGAATGGCAGGACCGATTCCAGGAACGGGGCCTGCGGCGCATTCACGATCAGCAGCGAACCGGCAAGCGTGGAGATCGCCATCGCGCCCATGTTGATCCAGTAGGGCGGCGAGAGGTCACCGGGCAGGAAGCGGAAGAAGGTGTAGCGGTAGAAGATGAGCGACATCATCCAGATGTAGAGCATGCCGCCCCACAACCACATCGACAGCGCAAAGAAGTTCATCTCCAGCTTGTAGGGCTGGCCGATGCGTGCGGCCAGCAGCGCACTCAGCACGGCCAGCGACTGCGTGGCCACCACCGCCAGCAGCCAGGCGCCGCTGATGCCATCCTGCAGCGGGGGCTTCTGCTCCTTGACCGTCAGCGCCGTAAAGATGGCGTAGGTCAGCGCCAGCCACAGCACGAGCGCCACACCCCACAGGACGAGGCCGCCGGCAAGGCTCTCCTGCAGCAGCAGGACCTGAGCGCCCAGCACGCTGGTTGCGGCCACCGCAGTGAAGAACCCCGGGCCGCGCAGGTGGTCGACAAGATCGTGCAGCAGCGCGCGCGGGAACAGCGCCAGGCGGGCCAGCGTGAGCAGCCACAGCACCACGTAGGCGAGCAGGTTGAAGGCAAACAGCGCGCGCGCCAGGCCAGGCCAGCCCAGCAGATTGCAGCCGATCGAGACGATGCCGGTGGCCATCACCAGCCCGAAGTAAGCCGGCGCAAGCGTGGCCAGCCCCGCGCGCCAGGGCAGCGCCGATGGCGCAGCCGGCGTCGGCGGCAGCGAGGTCGACGGCAGCGCGCTCACCCTGTGCTCCTTCGTCAGGCTGCGCGCGCGACGAGCAGCCGCCAGGCCAGGGCCGCGAAGAGTCCGGCGCCCAGGCCCTGCAGGGCGCGCGCCAGCCGCGGCGAGCCCTGCGCCGGCCGCAGGCGCGCCAGCCGCTGCGTCAGGGCCACCAGCACCAGCATGAAGATCAGGCTCTGCACCACGAACAGCAGCCCCAGCAGCAGGAAGACCGGCGTCTTGTCGGCCACGCCCGCACCGATGAACTGCGGCACGAAGGCCAGGAAGAACAGCGCCACCTTGGGATTGAGCAGATTGGTCAGCAGCCCGCTGCGGAAATCGGCCTGCGGGCGCAACCGTGCCGCGGCCGGTTCGCCCACCGCACGCGGCACGCCGGCCCACGCCTGGCGCGCCAGGCCCAGCGCCAGCCACAGCAGATAGACCGCACCGAGCCCCTGCAGGGCCGCGAAGGCACGCGGCGACACGGCCAGCAGCGAGGCCAGACCCAAGGCCGCCGCCAGCGCATGCAGCACGCTGCCCGCGGCAATGCCCAGCGCGGCCGCAGCCCCGGCACGCGCGCCGCCCTGCAGCGTGCGGGAGACGGTCAGCAGCATGTCCACCCCCGGCGTGGCGTTGAGGACGAAGGTCGCCACGACGAACAGCGCAAGCGCCTCGGCACCCAGGCCACCGGACGCGCCCGCAATCACATCATCTCCACCGCCAGCGCCGTCGCCTCGCCGCCGCCGATACACAGCGCGGCCACGCCGCGCCTGCGGCCCGCCTTCCTGAGCGCGCCCAGCAGCGTGACGACGATGCGCGCGCCGCTGGCACCGATCGGGTGGCCCAGGGCACAGGCACCGCCGTGCACGTTGACGATCTCGTGCGGCAGCTGCAGCTCACGCATCGCAGCCATCGTCACCGCGGCAAAGGCTTCGTTGACCTCCCAGAGGTCGACGCTGCCCAGGCTCCAGCCCGTCTTGTGCAACAGCCTGGTGATGGCCCCCGCCGGCGCGGTCGAGAACCACTCGGGCGCCTGCGCATGCACCGCATGGCCGGCGATGCGCGCCAGCGGCGTGGCGCCCGACCGTGCCGCCGTACTCTGGCGCATCAGCACCAGCGCAGCAGCCCCGTCGCTGATGCTGCTGGCGTTGGCCGCGGTGATCGTGCCATCCTTCTTGAACGCCGGCTTCAGGCCGGCGATCTTGTCCAGCCGGGCCTTGAAGGGTTGTTCGTCACGGCGCACCAGCACGGGCTCGCCCTTGCCGGGCAGCGCCACCGGCGCCATCTCCCAGTCGAAGCTGCCATCCTCGTTGGCGAGCTTGCTGCGCTGCGTGGACGCGATCGCGAACTGGTCCTGCTCGGCACGGGTGAAGGCAAAGCGCTCCACGCAGGCCTCGGCGAACACACCCATCGCCTTGCCGCGTTCGTAGGCATCTTCCAGGCCATCCATCGCCATGTGGTCGAACAGCGTGGCCGCACCGTACTTGATGCCCTTGCGCGCGAACACCAGGTGCGGCGCATTGCTCATGCTCTCCATGCCACCGGCGACCAGCACCTCGGCGCTGCCGGCAGCCAGCATGTCGTGCGCGAACATCATGGCACGCATGCCGCTGCCGCCCATCTTGGAGAGCGTGACCGCGCCGGTCGAGTCGGGCAGCCCGGCCCGGCGCAGCGCCTGCCGCGCCGGCGCCTGGCCCTGGCCGGCCATCAGGCAGTTGCCCATCAGCACCTCGTCGACGCGCTCACCGGCGACACCGGCGCGCTCGACCGCGGCCTTGATCGCCACCG
>JADZCL010000149.1 GCA_020851615.1 Rubrivivax sp. | reverse complement strand
TGCTGCGGCGTGTAGACGCCGTTGATGCAGTTGAGCATCGAGCTCTTGCCGGCGCCGTTGGGGCCGATGATGGCGCGCAGCTCGTGTTCGCGCACATCGAAGCTGATGTCGGTGAGCGCCTTCACGCCGCCAAAGCGCAGCGAGATGTTGCTGACCTCGAGGATGACCTCGCCGATCTGTCGCGCGCTCATGCTCAGGCCGCCTTGCCCGTCACGGCGGGAAACGTCTTGGCGTCGACGATCGAGAGCGTGGCGCTCACGCTGCCCGTGCGCCCGTCCTCGAACTTGACCGCAGTCTCGATGAACTGCTCGCTGCGGCCGGCGTACAGCGCGTCGACCAGCACCCGGTACTTCTGGTCGATGAAGCCGCGCTTGACCTTGCGCGTGCGCGTCATCTCGCCGTCGTCGGCGTCGAGCTCCTTGTGCAGCACGAGGAAGCGGCAGATCTGGCTGCCGGCCAGCAGCGCGTCCTGCGCCAGGTCGGCGTTGACCTTCTCGACGCACTCGCGCACGAGCTCGAGCACCGGCGGCTTGGTCGCCAGGTCGGTGTAGCCGGTGTAGGGCAGGTTGCGCCGCTCGGCCCAGTTGCCCACCGCCTCGAAATCGATGTTGATGAAGGCGCAGACGCGGTCGCGCCCATCGCCGAAGGCCACCGCCTCCTTGATGTGCGGGAAGAACTTGAGCTTGTTCTCGACGTACTTGGGCGCGAACATCGCGCCGTCGTGCGTGCCGCCCTTGAGGCGCCCGACGTCCTTGGCACGGTCGATGATCTTCAGCTGCCCGCCGCCGTCAAGGAAGCCGGCGTCGCCGGTGTGATACCAGCCCTCCGCGGTCAGCGCCTCGGCGGTGGCGTCCTCGTTCTTGTAGTAGGCCTTCAGCAGGCCGGGGCTGCGGACCAAGATCTCGCCACTCTCGGCAAGGCGGATTTCCACGCCGTCGATGGGCACGCCCACGGTATCGGCACGCACCGCGTTGTCGGGCTGCAGGCAGACGAAGACCGCGGTCTCGGTCTGGCCGTAGAGCTGCTTGAGGTTGATGCCGATGGAGCGGTAGAAGCTGAACAGGTCCGGGCCAATGGCCTCGCCGGCCGTATAGGCCACACGCACGCGGGAGAAACCCAGGGCATTGCGCAGCGGCCCGTAGATGAGCAGGTCGCCAAGCCGGTAGGCCAGCCGCTGGGCCAGCGAAACCGGCTCGCCATCGAGCAGCCGCGGGCCTGTGCGCCGCGCCACCGCCATGTAGTGGTGGAAGAGCCGGCGCTTGATCGCGCTGGCGTCCTCCATGCGGATCATGACGCTGGTCAGCAGGCTCTCGAAGATGCGCGGCGGCGCGAAGTAGTAGGTGGGGCCGATCTCCTTCAGGTCGATCGTCACCGTGTTGGCCGACTCCGGGCAGTTGACGACGTAACCGCAGGCCAGCCACTGCGCGTAGCTGAAGATGTTCTGCCCGATCCACGCCGGAGGCAGGTAGGCCAGGACCTCCTCACGCTCGCTCAGGCGGTCGAAATCGGCGCCGGCCTTGGCGCGGTCCAGCAGCGAGGCATGGGTGTGCACCACACCCTTGGGGTTGCCGGTCGTGCCGGAGGTGAAGAACATCGCCGCGACGTCCTGCGGCGAGGCCTCGGCCACTGCGGCATCGAAGCGGCCCGGGTCGCGCGCGTCGGCGGCGCGGCCGGCGTCCTGCAGTGCATCCAGCGGGGCCAGCCCCGGCTCGTCGTAGTTGCGCAGCCCGCGCGGATCGTCATACCAGATGCGCGCGAGCAACGGGCAGGCCGGACGCAGTTCGAGCAGCTTGTCGACCTGTTCCTGATCCTCGACGACTGCAAAACGCACCTCGGCGTTGTTGAGCGGGAACTGGTATTCGGTCGCCACCGCGTCCTGGTACAGCGGCACCGGGATGGCGCCCAGCGCCTGCGCGGCCAGCATCGCGGCGTACAGGCGCGGGCGGTTCTCGCCGATCACGACCAGATGGTCCCCTCGCGCGAGGCCGGCTTCGGCCATGCCGCAGGCCAGTGCACGCACCAATGCGCTCAGTTGCGACCAGCTCAAGGTCTGCCAGATGCCGAATTCCTTCTCCCGCAGCGCCGGCGCATGCGGGCGCGCGCGGGCATGCTCGAGCAATTGGCGGGGAAAGGTGGTCTGCATCCGCTGGGACTTCTCAGTGTCGCGGCACATTGTGGGCAAGGCTTTGACGTCAGCTTGTCGCTGTGGCGACAATTCCAGGGTCACCCCGATCGGTGCTTTCCCGCATGGCGACAAGCCTCTTCCCAAGCGCCCTGCAGGCCTCCACGGTGCAGGTGTCGCGCTCGCGGGCCATCCTGCCCGATGAGCTGCGCGCCATTCCGTGGCTGGACCGGCTGGATGTGCAGGAGCGGGCGCGAGTCGTCCACGACCTGCGCGTCGTGCTGGTCGAGCCCGGCGAACTGGTGTGTCGCGTCGGCCGCCCGGTGACCTACTGGTTCGGCGTGCTCGACGGCCTGCTCAAGATGAGCAACGAGACCGCGCTGGGCATGCCCATCACCTTCACGGGCTTGCCACCGGGGGGCTGGTTCGGCGAAGGCACGGTGCTCAAGCGCGAGGCCTACCGCTACAACATCCAGGCCCTGCGCAGGAGCCTGGTCACCGGCATCACCGCGGGCACCTTCCACTGGCTGCTGGACCGCAGCATCGGCTTCAACCGCTACGTGATGATGCAGCTCAACGAGCGCCTGGCGCAGTTCATCGGCGCACGGGAGATCGACCGCCTGAGCAGCGCCAACGCGCGCGTCGCGCGCAGCCTGGGTGCGCTGTTCCACCCGGTGCTGTACCCCGGCGTGGGGGGACTGCTGCGCATCACGCAGCAGGAGCTGGGCTATCTCGTCGGGCTGTCACGCCAGCGCGTGAACGAAGCGCTGCGCGAGCTGCAGACGGCGTGCCTGATCCACGTCGAATACGGGGGGCTGCGCGTGCTCGACCTCGAGGGCCTGCGCAGCTATCGCGATGTCGAGGCCGGTGCCGGCTGATCCTCACTCCGGCTGCAGGGCCGCGCGGGCGGCCTCCAGGGTGGCCGTGATCTCCGCGTCGCCGTGCGCGGCGCTGACGAAGCCGGCCTCGTAGAGCGCGGGGGCCAGGTAGACGCCGCGCTCGAGCATGGCGTGGAAGAAGCGGTTGAAGCGCAGCTGATCGCTGGCCATCACGGCGCCGTAGTTCTGCGGCAGGGCGTCGGCGAAGAAGAAGCCGAACATGCCGCCTTCGCAGTCGGCAACCAGCGGCACGCCGGCTGCTCGCGCAACGGCCACAAGGCCCTCGGCCAGGCGCCGCGTCTGCGCGGCCAGGGCCGTGAAGAACCCGGGCTTGCGGATTTCGCGCAGCGTGGCCAGCCCGCAGGCAGTGGCCACCGGATTGCCGCTGAGCGTGCCGGCCTGGTAGACGGGCCCGAGCGGCGCCAGCTGCGCCATCACCTCCCGTGTGCCGCCGAACGCCGCCAGCGGCATGCCTCCGCCGATCACCTTGCCGAAGACGCTCATGTCCGGCGCAAAGCCCGGGATCGCCCTGGCATAGAGGCTCTGTGCGCCACCCAGTGCCACACGAAATCCCGTCATCACCTCGTCGAACACCAGCAGCGCGCCGTGGCGCGTACACAGCTCGCGCAGCCGCGTCATGAAGGGGATGCTGGCGCGCACGAAATTCATGTTGCCGGCGATGGGCTCCAGCATGACGCAGGCGATCTCGCTGCCGTGGCGCGCGAAGGCCTCGTCCAGTTGCGCGAGGTTGTTGTACTCGAGCACCAGTGTGTGCTGCACCACTTCAGGGGGGACGCCCGCGCTGGTCGGGTGGCCGAAGGTGGCCAGGCCCGAGCCGGCCTTGACCAGCAGCGCATCGGCATGGCCGTGGTAGCAGCCCTCGAACTTGACGATCCGCGCGCGCTGGGTGAAGCCGCGCGCCAGGCGCAGCGCACTCATGGCCGCCTCGGTCCCGCTGCTGACCAGGCGGACCTGCTCGACGCTGGGGACGAGCTCGACGATGGCCTCGACCAACTCGGCCTCGGCCAGCGTGGGGGCGCCAAAGCTCAGGCCGTCGTGTGCAGCGCGCATGACCGCCTCGAGTACCGCCGGATGGCCATGGCCGAGGATCATCGGTCCCCAGGAGCCGATGTAGTCGATGTAGCGCTGACCCTGGACGTCCCACATGAAGGGGCCTTCGGCGCGCCGGATGAAGCGCGGCGTGCCGCCGACGGCGCGAAATGCACGCACCGGCGAATTGACGCCACCGGGGATGACGCGTTGGGCGCGCTCGAAGGCGGCGTCGTTGCCGCGGCTCGAATCAGTGGACACGCCGTGGGCCTGTCTTGTTCGGACGGTCATCGGCTGGCTCGTCGCCGCCGTTGGCCTGGGCGTCGTCGACCGCGCCTTCCTCGGGTGCCGGCAGGGCCCAGAAGAAGCGGTCGGGCACGACATGCCCCATGCCAGGCCGGAAGCCCGCATCCAGGCTCTGGTCGAGGAAGGCCAGCGCTTCGCCGACGGCGGCCTGCAGTTCACTGCCCGAGGCCAGCAGGGCCGCCAGCGCCGCGGCCAGCGTGTCGCCCGCACCGACGAACGTGGTGTCGAAGCGCTCGAACTTCTCGCCCGTGAGCGCTCCCTGCGGCGAGGCGAGCACGTTGTCGATGAACTGCTCGGCCCCCTTTGTCGGCAGCATCACACCGGTCACCAACACGTAGCGCGTGCCGTGGTCGCCCGCCGCCACCGCGAGCTCGCGCGCCGAGGGCGGGCGTTCGCTGTCCCACTCGGGCAGCAGGAAGTCAGCCAGCGTCTTGTGGTTGCCCACCAGCACCTCGGTGGCCGGCAGGATGAGCTCGCGAAAGGCCTCGAGGTAGGGCTGCAGCTCTTCGTCCTCGAGCCACGGCAGGGGCGGCACGTAGCTCACCAGCGGCACGTCCGGGTAGTCGGACAGCACTTCGGCGACGGCGCCCACAGTCTCCGCGCTGCCCAGGAAGCCGACCTTCCAGCCGGTCACGGTGACGTCTTCGAGAATGGCGCGCGCCTGCTGGGCGACGAGGTCGGCCTCCAGCGCATGCTGGTCGAATACCTCGGCGGTGTCGCGCAGGACCACCGCAGTCACCACCGGCAGGGCGTGCGCCCCCATGGCGGCGATAGTGGCCACATCGCCCGCCAGGCCCCCGGCGCCGCTCGGGTCACTGCCGTTGAAACAGAGCACGCAGGCCGGGGGGGGCGGCTCGGCGGCGGCAAATTCGGCTGCGGAGGCCGTGTCGGGAGAGGGCTTCATGGGCGATGGGGGAGCTCAATGGGCGGCCGGCGGCGGCGTTTGCGGGTTGCCCGGCAGGGTCGATCGAACATGAGGCCGAACCTTAGGACTGTGTCGTATGTGCGCACAAATCCTTGCTTTTTCGGGAATCGGCGTGCCTACAATCGTCGATCATTGTAGTGACCTGACGGTGGCAAGGTGAGCGAGGCGTCGCATTGTTGGATGTGTCTGGTCTGCGGTTGGATCTACGACGAGGCCCGGGGCGACCCCGAGCATGGGGTGGCGCCCCGCACCGCGTGGGCCGACGTTCCGAGCGAATGGACATGCCCGGAGTGCGGAGCACCCAAGAAGGACTTCGAGCTGGTGCCGGATTGATCTGGGGCGGCCGCTGCACCGGCGGGGCGCAGGCGTGACGGTACCGGTGGTGTCGAGGAGAGCAACCCGTGGAAGAAGGCAATTCGGAGACCGTTGGCGGCGGAGCCAGGGTCCTCGTCATCGACGACAGCAACACCATCCGGCGCAGTGCGGAGATCTTCCTGCGCCAGGGTGGGCACGAGGTGGTGCTGGCCGAGGACGGCTTCGACGCCCTGGCCAAGGTCAACGACCATGATCCGCAGCTGATCTTCTGCGACATCCTCATGCCACGGCTGGACGGCTACCAGACCTGCGCCATCATCAAGCGCAACCCGCGGTTCGCGCATGTGCCGGTGATCATGCTGTCGTCCAAGGATGGCCTGTTCGACAAGGCACGAGGGCGCATGGTCGGCTCCGAGGAGTACCTGACCAAGCCCTTCACCAAGGAGCAGTTGCTGCGTGCGGTGGAGACCTTCCGCCCAGCCGCTGCCGCCTGAGGCGCTGCAGCCCTGCTCGCACGCCGCATCCCCGAGGACCCCGCCATGGCCATCCAGAAGATCCTCGTCGTCGACGACTCCAAGACCGAGCTCCACCACCTCTCCGAGATGCTGGGCAAGCGCGGCTTCACGGTGCGCACCGCCGAGAACGGCGAACAGGCGCTGCTGCGCCTGGCCGAGGAGAAGCCGGATCTGATCCTGATGGACGTCGTGATGCCGGGCCAGAACGGCTTCCAGCTCACGCGCACCATCACGCGCGATGCGCGCTGGTCGGACGTGCCCGTCATCATGTGCACCAGCAAGAATCAGGAGACCGACAAGGTCTGGGGCATGCGCCAGGGGGCGCGCGACTACATCGTCAAGCCTGTCAACGCCGACGTGCTGCTCGGCAAGATCCGCGCCTTCGACGCGGCTTGAGCGGCGGCCGATCGACACCATGGCCAAGCGCGAAGCCCTGAGGGAATTGCAGAGCCGGCTGGCCGCGCGTTTGCAGGCCGCGATGACCGAGCTGCCCTCGGCCTCCTGGCTGGCCGCGCATTGCGCCAGCACCGGCCTGCTCTTCCCGCTGCGCAGTGCCGGCGAGATCTTCACCGCGGTCGGCGTGTTGCCGGTTCCGCACACCAAGCCCTGGTTCCTGGGTGTGGCCAACCTGCGCGGGGGGCTGCATGGCGTGGTCGACCTCGCGGGTTTCCTGGGCCTGCGGGAGCGGCCGCTGGCGGCCCAGGGGCTCACCGAGCAGGCGCGGCTGCTGACGCTCAATCCGGCGTCGGGTGCGCAGTGTGCGGTGCTGGTGGACGGCCTGGCGGGTCTGCGCAATCCCGGCCAACTGCGTGCGCTGCCGCAGGCACTGGAGCCCCGACCGGCCTTTGCAGGCACCCTGTTTGCCGACGAACAAGGGCAGGAGTGGCAGGAGATCGATCTCGCCACCCTGGCTCAGCAGGAGCAGTTCCTGGCCATTGGCACCTGACCGCCACCCCCGTCACCCGCGCCTGGCCCCGAGACCGACCGTACGCGCCGAATCGATGAGGACCTCATGAGCTTCCTGGACAAGATCGCCGGCTCGCCCCGCAAGGCGGACGAACCCGTCACCGAGGGCGGCTTGCCGTCGATGATGCCGGAGGACGCGATGGAGCGGACGATGCGCCTGGGGCCGGGTTCGATGCTCCCCGACTCGGCGTTGCCGCGTGACGAGCCGTCGATCATCTCCGAGGCGGCACCGTCGGAACTGGCGGCCGATTTTGCCGAATCGCGCCTGAGCGCCGAGCTCGACGAGGCGCCGGCCTCGGGTCTGCCGCTGATCGGGCACTGGTCCACGGCACGCCAGCAGCGCGTGCTGCTGGCGGTGTTCGGCGTCGGCCTGGTGCTGCTGATCCTGATCGCCGTGCTGGCGCTGCGCAACGCCGGGCGCAGTGCGGCGCAGGTGACGGCAGCGGGGCAGGCGCAGACGCAGTCGCAGCGGCTGGCGAAGTCCGTCTCGCAGGCCTTGCTGGGCAGCGTGCCGGCCTTTGCCGAGGTCAACGAGAGCGCGGAGATGCTGGCGCGCAACGTGCGGGGACTGGCCAGCGGCGAAGGGGATATTCCGGCAGCAACCGATGTGCTCCACGAAGAGGTGCAGATCCTGCTGCCCCTGGTGGACCGGGCCG
Source organism: Rubrivivax sp. (assembly GCA_020851615.1). Classification (GTDB taxonomy): domain Bacteria; phylum Pseudomonadota; class Gammaproteobacteria; order Burkholderiales; family Burkholderiaceae_C; genus Rubrivivax. The sequence goes on along the minus strand of JADZCL010000149.1, from coordinate 7,865 downwards.
AGAAGAGCGCCCGCACCGTGATGGCGCAGCAGCGGGCGTTGACGCAGGCCGGCAGCTCGCTGCGCAACATCAACCGGCAGTCGGGCGAACTGCTCGATCTGGCGGAATCGGTTTCGGCGCTCAAGCTGCAGCAGAACGCGCCGGCGGCGGAGGTGTCAGCGGCCGGCCAGCTGGTGATGTTGACGCAGCGCATCGGCAAGGTCGCCAACGAGTTCCAGACGATGGAGGGCGTGGGCCCCGAGGCCGTGTTCCAGTTCGGCAAGGATCTCAACAGCTTCAAGGAGCTGGCCGATGGCCTGCTTGCCGGCAGCGCGGAGATGCACTTGAGCGCTGCCCGTGATCCACAGGTGCGCGAGCGGTTGCAGCAGTTGCAGAAGCTGTTCGACGAGACCCGGGGTCAGGCTGGCGCGATCCTGGGCAACCTGCAGGGCCTGGTCGCCGCGCGCGATGCACACACCACCATCATCAACGACAGCGAGCCCCTGCGCCGGGGCCTGGGGACGCTGCAGCAGGGGCTGGTCGAGAGCGGCGGGGTCGGCCTGCCGGCGATGCTGGCGGCGGTGCTGGCCGTGCTCCTGATGCTGGTCGGCGGCCTGGGCCTGCTGCGCCTGTTCGTCGTCGACCAGACCGCACGTTCGCAGGTTGCCGAGTCGCAACGCCTGGAGGCCGAGCGCCAGGAGCAGGAAGCCAAGCGGGTCAACGACGCCAACCAGGCCGCGATCCTGCGCCTGATGAATGAGCTGCAGACGGTGGCCGAAGGTGACCTGACCCAGCAGGCCACGGTGACCGAGGACATCACCGGCGCCATTGCCGACTCGGTGAACTACACGGTCGAGGAACTGCGCTCGCTGGTGGAGGCGGTGCAGAGCACGGTGGCGCGGGTGACGGAGACGACCCAGCAGGTCGAGCAGACGTCGATCGAGCTGCTGGCGGCGTCGACCGAGCAGCTGCGTGAGATCCGCGAGACCGGCGAGTCGGTGTTGCAGATGGCCGGGCGCATCAACGACGTTTCGGCACAGGCGCAGCAGACGGCCCAGGTCGCCCACCAGTCGCTGGAGGCGACCGAATCCGGCCTGACGGCGGTGCAGAACACGATCGGCGGCATGAACTCGATCCGCGACCAGATCCAGGACACCGCCAAGCGCATCAAGCGCCTGGGTGAGTCGTCGCAGGAGATCGGCGAGATCACCGAGCTGATCTCGGACATCACCGAGCAGACCAACGTGCTGGCCCTCAACGCTGCGATCCAGGCTGCCTCGGCTGGCGAGGCCGGGCGCGGGTTCTCGGTCGTGGCCGAGGAAGTGCAGCGCCTGGCCGAGCGCTCGGGCGACGCCACGCGCCAGATCGCGGCCATCGTGCGGGCGATTCAGACCGACACGCAGGACGCCGTGGCGGCGATGGAGCGCTCGACGCAGGGCGTGGTCGAGGGCGCGCGGCTGTCTGATGCGGCCGGCAGCGCGCTGGCCGACATCGACGGTGTGACGCGCCGCCTCGCCGAGCTGATCGGCCACATCTCCGACCAGGCCTCGCGCGAGGCCGATTCGGCCAACGTCGTGGCAGCCAACATCCAGCACATCTTCGCGGTCACCGAACAGACCGGCGAGGGGACGCGCTCGACCGCCCAGATGGTGCGTGAGCTCTCGCGCACCGCCGACGACCTGAAGGCCTCGGTGGCGCGTTTCAAGGTGTCGTGAAGGCTCTCTTGCAACTGCCGCTCCAGCCTCATCCATCCCCAAGCCCAGCAGGACCGTCGCCGTGGCCGATACCCAGGACAACACGCCCACCGAAGACCTGAGCGCCCTTGCCTGGGTCCACGTTGAGCTGCGCCGGGCGCTGGAGACGGCCCACAAGGGCTTGCGCCGCTTCCTGCGCGAGTCGCAATCGGCGGGGCAATCCGATGTCGATGCGGTCGATCCGACCGCGCTGCGAGGTGCGCGCATCCAACTGCATCAGGGTGCAGGCGCGCTCGAGCTGGTCGGGATGCGTGCGGGCGCGCGATTGCTGCGCGCCGCCGAGACCGCGGTGCAGCGCATGGTGGCGCGGCAGACACCGGTCAGCGAGGCGTCGGTGCAGACGATCGAGCGCGCCTCCTTTGCGCTGCTCGATTTTCTGGGTCGGCGGCTGGCGGGCAAGCGCGTGTCGCCGGTGGCCCTGTTCCCGCAATACGCCGAAGTGCAGGTGCTGGCAGGCGCTGATCGCGCACATCCGGCCGATCTGTGGGAAGCCGACTTCGCCTGGCGTGACCTGAATGCGCCTGCGCCGGCGACGGTTGCGCGTGCCGCCGACGAGGCGGCGCTTGGCAGCATGGAGGCCATCGTGCTGCGCCTGATGCGTCGCCCGGACGCGCTTGCCTGGCAGCGCCTGTCGGACCTTTGTGCCGATCTGGCCGCCGGCAGCGAGGGCCGGGCGTCTGCGCTGTGGCAGTTGAGCGCCGCCTTTGCCGAGGCCGAGGCCGGCGGCGTGCTGCCGCATGCGGACCTGCACACCAAGCGCATGGCCGCCCGTCTGCTGGCGCAGTTGCGCCTGAGTGCACGACGCCAGGATGCACCTTCGGAACGACTGGCGCAGGACCTGCTCTTCTATTGCGCGCACGCGGCTGCGGGCGCTGCCCCGTCGCCGCGACTGGCCGCGGTGCGCGAGGCCTGGCGCCTTGCGCCCGAGGCTGCGCTGGACTACGAGCAGCAACTCCTGGGCCGCTACGACCCGGCGTGGATCGCGCAGGCCCGCAAGCGGGTGGCCGGTGCGAAGGATGCCTGGTCTGCCGTGGCCGGTGGGGAAGCGCATCGCCTGGCGGGCCTTGGCGAGCAGGTCGCGCTGGTGGGCGATTCGATCGAACGCCTGTTTCCCGGCGGGGCCCGCCTGGCGCGGGTGCTGCAGGAGACGGTCAGCCAGGTCCAGGCCGCTGGCGGCAACCCGGCGCCGCCGCTGGCGATGGAAGTGGCGACCGCCATCCTCTATGTCGATGCGACGCTGGAGGACGGCGAGCTTGACCTGCCCGAGCTGCCCCAGCGGGTGCAGCGCCTTGCCGAGCGCGTGGAGGACATGCAGCGGGGAGGGCAGCCCCAGCCGCTCGAACCGTGGATGGAGGAGCTCTACCGCCGTGTCTCCGACCGCCAGACCATGGGCAGTGTCGTGCACGAGTTGCGCGCGTCGCTGTCCGAGGTCGAGAAGCAGATCGACCAGTATTTCCGCGACCCGGCGCAGCGCGAGCTGCTGATTCCGGTTCCCGGTCAGTTGCAGGCGATGCGCGGCGTGTTCTCGGTGCTGGGGCTGGAGCAGGCGTCGGCGGCGGTGCTGCACATGCGCGACGAGGTCGACGCCCTGGCGCAGACCGAAGTCGACCCCGATCTGGCGAGCCGGGCTGGGACCTTCGATCACCTGGCCGACAACCTGGGCGCGCTCAGCTTCCTGATCGACATGCTGAGCGTGCAACCGGCACTGGCCAAGTCGCTGTTTCGCTTCGACGCCGCGCAGGGCAGCCTGTCGGCGGTGATGGGCCAGAGCGAGCGGCCGCCGGTATTCGTCGCCGCAGACGCCGCGCCGCTGGCCGCTGCGCCGCTGGCCGAGCAGGCGCGCGCGCTGGCCGACAGCGTCAGCAGTGCGCCCACCGCCGATCATGCGGCGGCGCTCGAACTGCTGGGCCAGCGCGCCCTGGCGGCTGACCTGCCTGGCGTTGCGGGCGCCGTCAGCAGTGCGCGACAGGCTCTTGCGCGCAGCAGTGACGACGAGACCCGCCAGGCCGTCGGCGCCGAACTGGCACAGGCCGTGGGCAGCCTGCTTGCGGCGCCGCTGCCCGAGCCGGTGCCGGTCCCCGCGCCGCTGCCGCCAGCCTCGGTCAAGCTTGAGGACGACGCCGAGATGCGCGAGATCTTCCTCGAGGAGGCGCGCGAGGTGCTCGAGACGGCGCACGCGTCCCTGGCCCGTTTGGCCGAGGAGCCACAGGATCTGGGCGAGTTGACGACCGTGCGCCGTGCCTTCCACACGCTCAAGGGCAGTTCGCGCATGGTGGGCCTGCGAGACTACGGCGAAGCGGCCTGGGCCTGCGAACAGCTCTACAACGCGCGCCTGGCGAGCGCACCGGAGGTGGACGCCGACCTGGCGGGCTTCACGCAGGAGGCGCTGGCGCACCTGGCGGCCTGGACCGAGGCGATCGCGGCGGGTGACGCCAACGCCTTTCACAGCGCGCCGGTAGCTGCTGCTGCCGACGCGCTGCGGCTGCAAGGGGTGCGTCTGCCGATCGCTGCGGCCAGCGCGGGCGGGGCCGTGCCGCCCGTCCTCGACGATGCGCTGCCGCAGGTCGAGTTGCCCGAACTGGTCGAGCTGGCCTTCGATCCCGAGCCGCAAGGCATGGCGGCGGACTTGACGGTGGACGATGTCGGGTCACCCGTGCCGGATCTTGCCGACGCGCCCGGGCTCCTGACCGGTGAGCACCGTGGCGACCGCCTGATCGACCATGTTCCCGACCTGCCGCTGGCGTCCGATCTCGAGCTGACGCCTGTGCTGCCAACGGCTGCAGCGCCGGCCAGCCCCAGCTTCCAGCTTGAATTCGGTGACGCAGGCGAAGTCGAACTGCAGGGCCTGGCGTCACCGGAACTGCCACCGGTGTCATCCGTCGAAGCCACGCTGCCGCTGGCCGCATTCGAGACGGCGGACACGCACGACCTGCTCGTGCAACACGAGGCGCCCGCGGCGCCCGAACTGGCCGACGTCGTCGAGATCGACTTCGGTGACTTCGAGCAGGCGGGCGCGGCCACCGCGCTGGCGCCGCCTGTTCCCGAACCGCTCCCGCAGCCGCCCCTCGAGCCGGCCGACGACGTCATCGTCTCGCCTGAAGACGACGAGTCCACGGACGCCGAGGAGCAGACCAAGGTGATCGGGGACCTGCGCATCCCGATCCCGCTCTTCAACATCTATCTGAACGAGGCCGACGAGCTTTCGCGCCGGCTGTGCACCGAGCTCGCCGAGTGGGCCGTCGAGCACGAGCGGCGGCCGCTTGGCGCCTCGACCGTCGTGTTGGCGCATTCGCTGGCCGGCAGTTCGGCCACGGTGGGCTACGTCGATCTGTCCAGCCTCGCACGGGCGTTGGAGCATGCGCTGATGCGTGCGGCCGACCATGGCAGCGGTACGGCCGACGAGGCCGCGCTGTACAACGAGGCGGCCGAGGAGATCCGCCGCCTGCTGCATCAGTTTGCGGCCGGCTTTCTCAAGCCCTTGGACCCCGGGCTGGTGGAGCGTCTGGCAGAAGTCGAGCGCCGGCTTGCGCAACAGCCGTTCCAGGCCGAGCCCGAGGCAGTCCTCCTCGAGGACCTGCAACCCCCTCAGCTCGCATCGACTGCGCCACCTGCGCTGCCAGCACAGCCGCAGGAGCTCCCGGAGCTGCCGGAGCTGCCGGGCTTGCCCACCGTCGCCACGAACTTTGCCGCCTTCGATGCCTTGCCAGAGGTGCAGGTGCGCACGCCGCAGGCGCGCCCGGATGCCTTCGACGACGACGAGGACTTCGAGGCCGAGGACGCCATCGACGACGACCTGTTCCCGATCTTCGAGGAAGAGGCTGAAGAACTGCTGCCGCAGCTTCAGGCGCGATTGCGCGACTGGCTCTCGCGGCCGGGCTCGGCCGATGCGCCGTCGGCCTGCATGCGCACCTTGCACACGTTCAAGGGCGGCGCGCGTCTGGCCGGCGCAATGCGTCTGGGCGAAATGGCGCACCGGCTCGAGACCGCCATCGAGCACCTGAGCGCGGCCGAAGCGACCGAGCCGATGCAGATCGAGCCGCTGCTGGCCCGCGCCGATCGCATGGCCGCGGCCTTCGATGCGCTGCGCCGTCCGGGTGCTGCGGTCGCGGCGCCCGTGCTGCCTGCCAGCGAACCCGTGCCGGTGGCCCTGCCGATGGCGATCGCCGAGCAAACGCTCGAGTCCCTGCCCGCTGCGCCGCCCGTCGCGGACGAACCCGGTCGGGAGCAATCGCCCGCAGCGCCGCGGCCGGCGGCCCCGCAGCGCGCGATCGACTGGTCATCGTTCGACAACCGCCAGGCGGCGGCACAGGCTGCGCCGCAAGGGCCGGGTGGCGGTGCCGGGCATGCCGTACGCGTGCGCGCAGGCTTGCTGGACCGGCTCGTCAACCAGGCTGGTGAGGTGAGCATCACCCGCGCGCGGATCGACTCCGACATGCACCAGCTGCAGGGTGCGGTGAACGACCTCACCGACAACCTGGATCGCCTGCGCAGTCAGCTGCGCGACATCGAGTTGCAGGCCGACTCGCAGATCGCTTCGCGCATCGAAGCCGCCAAGGCCGCTTCGCAGTCCTTCGATCCGTTGGAGATGGATCGCTTCACGCGCTTCCAGGAGCTGACGCGCATGATGGCCGAGTCGGTCAACGACGTGGCCACGGTACAGAGGTCGGTCCAGCGCACGCTGCAGTCAACCGAGGACCAGCTGGCCGCCCAGGCGCGCCTGACGCGCGAGCTGCAGGACGACCTGCTGCGCACGCGCATGGTCGAGTTCGAGAGCCTGGCCGATCGTCTCTACCGTGTGGTGCGCCAGACGGCCAAGGACAGCGGCAAGCAGGTGCGGCTGGACATCACCGGCGGGGCGATCGAAGTCGACCGCGGCGTGCTTGAGCGCATGGTCGGGCCGCTCGAGCACCTGCTGCGCAACTGTGTCGTGCACGGCATCGAGGACGCCGCCATCCGCCAGGCTGCGGGCAAGGATGCCGTGGGTGAGATCCGCATCGCGATTACCCAGGAAGGCAACGAGATCGGCGTCGAGTGCCGCGACGACGGTGCCGGACTGGACCTGCCACGCATCCGGCGGCGCGCGATCGAGCGCGGCCTCCTGCAAGCCGATGCGCAGGTGAGCGACGGCGAGCTGGGCGACATGATCTTCCGGCCGGGTTTCAGTACCGCAGCGGTGGTCACCGAACTGGCTGGCCGTGGCGTCGGCCTGGACGTCGTGCGCGCCGAAGTGAACGCGATGGGGGGGCGCATCGAGACGGCCAGCAGCGCCGGCCAGGGTACGCGCTTCAAACTGGTCCTGCCCTTGACGACGGCGGTCACCCAGGTCGTGCTGTTGCGCTGCGACAAGCTGCAGATCGCCGTGCCTTCGACACTCGTCGAGGTGGTGCGCCGCGTGCCCACGGCCGAGGTCGAGCAGGCCTATGCCACGGGGGGGCTTGCCGCGGGCGAGGCGGTGCTGCCCTTCTTCTGGCTCGGCGGCCTGCTCCAGGGTGGCCCGCGCGGGCCGCTGCTGGGCCGGACGCAGGCGGTGGTGGTGATACGCAGTGCGGCGCAGCGTGTGGCGCTGCATGTCGACGAGGTGCCGGGCAACCAGGAGGTGGTGGTCAAGCACGTCGGGCCGCAGCTGGCGCGGCTGCCGGGTTTGGCGGGCGTGACGCTGCTGCCTTCGGGTGCCGTGGCGATGATCTACAACCCGGTGGCGCTGGCAGCCTTGTATGGCGAGGATGTGCGCCGCCGCGCGCTGCTGATGCCCGCTGCCCAGACGCAGGCCATGCCCGAGGCGCAGCCCGAGGCCGATGCCGAGCTGGCGCCCCTGGTGCTGGTGGTGGACGACTCGCTGACGGTGCGCCGGGTGACGCAGCGCCTGCTGGTGCGCGAAGGCTACCGGGTTGCGCTGGCCAAGGACGGACTCGAAGCGATCGAGCGCTTGGCGCAGGAGCGACCCGTGCTCATGCTGACCGACATCGAGATGCCGCGCATGGACGGCTTCGACCTCGTGCGCAACCTGCGCGCCGACGCCGCGCTGGCCGCCTTGCCGGTGATCATGATCACCTCGCGCATCGCGCAGAAGCATCGTGACTACGCGGCGGAGCTCGGCGTCGACCATTACCTCGGCAAGCCCTATTCGGAAGA